>NZ_JBNNVU010000026.1:0-66123 GCF_050280705.1 Pseudomonas sp. NPDC089530
CCACGTGTTGTTGACGTGAACAAGATGGACCGTGCTGGTGCTAACTTCCTGCGTGTTGTCGGTCAGATCAAGAATTGCCCTGTACCTCGCCGACCAGGGCATGCAGCCCGGTCAGGCTCAGGCCGATGACTTTTTGCCCTTGCTCCACGGCCATGCCGGCGCTGCGGCTGGCGTGGGCGGCCTGGCTGGCATCGCCGGCGACCTGCTGGATGGTCGCTTCCAGCTCGCCCAGGGCGTCGCGGATCTGGGCTGTATCGCCCGCCTGGCGCTCGGCGCCGCCGTGCAGGCCGCTGCTCAGTTCCGCCAGGGTACGGCTGCTGCCGGCGACCTGTTCGGCGTTCTGCCGGATGGTGCCCACCAGGTCCACCAGATAGGCGCGCAGGCGGTTCAGGGACTCTTCGATGTCATGCAGTTCGCGGTTGGTCCGGCCCAGCTGGATGTCGCGGCTGAAGTCGCCTTCGGCCCAGGTCGAGAGGGCCGGCGCCAGGTTGGTCAGGACCCGCGTCAGTCGGCGTTGCAAGGTGTCGATGACCAGGGCGATCAGCAGGATCAGGCCGATCATCAGGCCTTGCATCAGCCGCACTTCGCTCTGGATCTGCCCGTGCTGGGCGCGCACGGCCGGTTCCAGCTCGGCGATGGCCTGCTGCACGGCGGTGATCTTCAGGTGGGTAGCGGCGCTGAGGTCGGTACGTTTCTGGATCAGCTCGCGGGTACGGTCCAGCTCGGCGGGGTAGCGGCCGAGCAGGCTGTTGAGTTCGCGCTTGAAACCGATGCCGGCGTCTTCGGCGGTGGCCTGGCCGCTGTTCTCCAGGCCCATCATGGCGGCGAAGTCATCGGTGTTCGACGCGTTGCTGGCCGCGACCCCCAGCAGCGGCAGCGCCTCCAGTTGTTCGGCCTGGGCGCGCATGTTGCTCACTTCCCGTTCGACATCGGCGGCCAGTTCGCTGCGGCCGCTGCTGACCAGCTTGTCGCGGGCCAGGGACAACTTGCCCAGGTGCTGGGAGGCGCTCAGCAGCAGTGGCAGATAGGCCGCGGCCTGCGGGTTGCCGGCGGCGCCGCTGGCGTATTGGCTCAATTGTTCAAGGCTGGCCCCCAGCTCACGCTCGGCTTGCAGCAGCAACGCTTGCGGATCGCCGGCCAGCTTGCCGGCGGCCAGCAGGTCGGTCTTGCTGAATTCGGCCAGGGTCGACAGGCTCGGGCGCAGGCTTTGGGCAAGCTCGGCAGGAAATTCGCCGAGTTGGACCTGCTGGGTTTTGATGGCCTGGCTGGCGCTGCTCAGGCGCAGGGCGTCGCCGCTGGCCAGGTAGTCCTCGATATTGCGCGCCACCTGGTTCTGGAACTGCTGGGACAAACCCAGGTAACGCTCCATCAATAGATAGGGGCGTTCGAGGGCGCGTTGCGACCACCAGAGCGTCGCCCCCAGGGCCAGGCACACGGCAACTAATAGCAGGGTATTGAGATTGGTCAGCAGCTTCAGGCGCATCGCGTCTACCAACGACTTGAATGGTAAGCGCCTGAATTTATTGCGTTTGTATTACAAGGTTATGACCGAATCGGTGGAATCCGATGAAAAAGTGGCGCTTTGATGGCGCGCCGCCTGGACGCGGTTGCGACCGCTGTCCTTGGCGCGGTAGAGCGCTTCGTCGGCCTGGCTGGCCATCATCAGGCTGTCGGAATCTTCCTGCAGTTCCACCACCCCGGCGCTGAAGGTGCACCACAGGTCCTGGGGCTGGGCCGGGTAGTGGATTTCGGCGAACCGCTGGCGGATTTCGTCCAGCACCTTGCAGGCCGCTTCCAGGTCGGTGTCCGGCATGACGATGGCGAACTCCTCGCCGCCGTAGCGGCCGATGAAGTCGGTCTTGCGCAGGCGCTGCTTGAGGAACAGCGCCAGGCTCTTGATCACCCGGTCGCCCATGGGGTGGCCGTGGCTGTCGTTGACCCGCTTGAAGTGGTCGATATCGAGCATGGCGAAGCTCAGCGGCTTGTTCTCGCGGCGCGCGCGGAAGCTGCAGTCTTCGAGCAGTTGCAGGATATGGGTGTGGTTGTACAGCCCGGTCAGGCTGTCACGGACCATGCGCGCCTTGAGGTTGCGCGCGCGGGCGGCGCGGTTGCGCACGGTGGTGATCAGGTGGCGCGGCTTGATCGGCTTGGTCAGGAAGTCGTCGCCGCCTTCGCTCATGGCGTCCAGCTGCTTGTCCAGGTCGTCTTCGGCCGACAGGTAGATGATCGGCACGCTGACATAGCGGTCGTTATGGCGGATCACCTTGGCCAGTTCGGTGCCGGTGCAGGCCGGCATGTACATGTCGAGGATGATCAGGTCCGGCTGGAAGTCGGCCAGCTCGGCCATGGCCTGGATCGGCTCGATCAGGGTCCGGGTGATGATTCCGGCGCTGTTGAGCAGGCGCTCGGTGTGCAGGGCCTGGGCACGGGAGTCATCGATGATCAGCACTTTATAAGGTTCGTACTGGGCGACGCAGGTCAGGATCTCGATTTTCTCCAGCAGGCTGGAGGCCTCCAGCGTACCGGTGAGGAACTCCTGGCCGCCGGCGCGTACGGCGGCCAGGCGGGTTGGGGTGTCGGTTTCGTGGAGGCTGAAGAACAGCAGGGGTAGCTTCTGCTCCAGGCCTTCCTGGGCTTCGGCGGCCAGTTGCAGGCCCATGCCGTTGCCGCAGAAGTCGACGTCGATGACGATCGCCGCGGGCAGGCGCTCGACCATCGAGGAGCGGAACGCGGCAATGCTGTCCAGGGACTGGGCGCTGAGGCCGAAGAATTCCAGCTGCTTGGCCAGGCGCTCGGCGCGGTCGTGGTCCTGCAGCATCACGTAGATCGGTTTGCGCAACGGCGGCAGGAAGGTCTGTTCCAACTGGTCGCCGTGACGCAGGCCGGTGCGCGACAGGCGTTGCATCAGGCGGTTGAGGTCGGTGATCAGGCTGCTGCTCAGGCGTCCGCGGTTGGCGTCCACGGCGGTCAGCGAGTCGCTGATGCTGCGGGCCAGCTGGGTGTGTTCGGGCTGCTCGAAGCGTTCGGCGAAGCGCAGGAGGCGCAGGTTGGCCTCGCTGAGTTCGGACATGTCGGCGGTCGACCATTCGCTGCGCTGCAGGCGCTGCCATATCTCGAGGATCTGACGCGCCTGGTGAATTACCCGCTGGGCAAAGTGGTGCTTGAGGCGCTCACGGCTGGGGTCTTCTGGCTCGGTCATATCCTGACTACTAGTTAGGGTGCATGCTGAGATCGACTGGTGGCTCTATGCTAGCACCTCTTATGAAATCTACGAGTGTCGTACGTCAACAATCTGCAAAGCGACCTTATTCAGTTCCCGACCGACTGGTCGCATAGGTTCTGGACTGTGCTTCATTTATAGTGGCCGCTCGATATGCGCCTTGGCAGGTGGCGCCTTGTGCGGCGGATGGTCTTTAATCCGCCGGGTCCGAGGCACGATGGCGCAAGGTCGTGGTCGAACCGATGAACCCAAGTGATTGAAAGGATATAGCCATGCTGGACTGGAAGAACCGCGCAGGCAGTGCGCCGGAGCGAGCTGCCGAACCCAAGTCGGCGACACGCAGTTACTTTGGTGGCCTGTTGTTCAGCCGCGCCCTGGGTACCTTGCTGGGCTTGTACCTGCTGGTGACCGGCGCCCTGGGGTGGTACTGGAGCCAGGAGCCGGCGCTGTTCCCGGTCCAGCAAAGCGCGCAGATCGCCGCCGAGAAGGAAGGCAAGCAGATGGTCGTGGGCTACACCACGGTGGAAACCCTCAAGACCGTGGCCGGCACCCTGCTGAACAAGCCGGGTGGCTATATCTCCAACGACCGTTTCCCGCCGGGCCTGTGGATGGACAACATGCCGAGCTGGGAATACGGCGTGCTGGTCCAGGTCCGCGACCTGACCCGCGCCCTGCGCAAGGACTTCGCCCGTTCCCAGTCGCAGTCCGCCGAGGACGCCGACCTGGCCAAGGCCGAGCCGCGCTTCAACTTCGACAACAAGAGCTGGGTGTTGCCGTCCAGCGAGTCCGAATACCAGGAAGGCATCAACTCCCTGAGCCGCTACCAGGCGCGCCTGTCCGGCCCGGATCAGAAGAACGCGCTGTTCTATGCCCGTGCCGACAACCTGAACAACTGGCTGGGTGACGTCGGTACCCGCCTGGGTTCGTTGTCCCAGCGCCTGTCGGCCAGTGTCGGCCGGGTCAAGCTCAATACCGCGCTGAAAACCGAAGCCCCGGCACCGGGCCAGTCGCCACAGGTCGACGAAGAGGTGGTGGAAACCCCTTGGATGCAGATCGACAACGTGTTCTACGAAGCCCGCGGCCAGGCCTGGGCCCTGTCGCACCTGCTGCGTGCCATCGAAGTCGACTTCGCCGACGTGCTGGCGAAGAAGAACGCCACGGTCAGCGTGCGCCAGATCATCCGTGAGCTGGAGGCGTCCCAGGAAACGTTGTGGAGCCCGATGATTCTCAACGGCAGCGGCTTTGGCGTGCTGGCCAACCACTCGCTGGTCATGGCCAACTATATTTCCCGGGCCAACGCGGCTGTCATCGATTTGCGTCAGCTGCTCAATCAGGGTTGAGTCATGGTGGTCACTTCCAATGAGGCGGCGCATCGCGCCGCCTCCGATGCCGAACAAGTCGCCTGGGTCGATGGCGAAGACCAGTTGCTGGGCTCGCTGGCGCGCTCGGAGTTGCGCGAACGCGGCCTGATCGGGCGCGGTACCTACATCCTGCTGTTCAATTCCGCCGGCGAGCTGTGCGTGCATCGGCGCACCCTGAGCAAGGCCATCTACCCCGGTTACTGGGATGTGGCCGCGGGCGGCATGGTGCAGGCCGTCGAAACCTATGCCGAGTCGGCGGCCCGGGAGCTGGAGGAAGAACTGGGAGTGAGCGGCGTGGAACTGACCGCTCATGACCACTTCTTTTTCGAGGACACCGACAACCGCCTCTGGTGCTCAGCCTTTTCCGCGGTCTGGGACGGCCCCCTGCGTTTGCAGCCCGAAGAGGTGCTGGAAGCGCGCTTTATCCCGATCGACGAAGTGATGCGGGAAATCACCGAAAAGCCCTATTGCCCGGACTCCCTGGCGGCCTTGCAGCGCTATCTGGCCCGGCGTTGTTAAAGTTGTGTAAATTGGCGCGTTTTGGCTCTTAGCAAGTCGGCTTTTTGCCGTTACACTGCGCGACCTTTTCAAGCTGAGCCGGCATGCTTCTTATATAGAGGAGCGGTCGGCCCAGTAGCGCTGCCCCTGCCTGAGTGGGGCTTCGCGGTCGATGGCACAGGCCATGTGCTTCGACCAGTCTTTGTCCTCCCAAGAGGATTGCCGGTGGCCAAAAAAGCCGCATCCTTCGCCGCCCTTGGTGGCCTGGTATTTTCCACCGACGCAGGTCGACATTGCCCGGACTGTAGCCAGCCGGTGGCAGCCTGCATCTGCAAACAAACCGTTATCCCGGCCGGCGACGGCATCGCTCGCGTGCGTCGCGAAAGCAAGGGGCGTGGCGGCAAGACGGTGACCACCATCACCGGCGTGCCCCTGGCCGAGGACGCACTCAAGGAGCTGGCCACCACGTTGAAGAAACGTTGTGGTACAGGTGGCGCGCTGAAAGACGGCGTCATCGAGATCCAGGGCGACCATGTCGAGCTACTCTTGGCGGAACTGGTCAAACACGGCTTCAAGGCGAAGAAATCCGGCGGCTAGCAGCCTCTGTGAAAACCACCCCGACTCGATGCAGCCCTGGACCGATCCGGGTTTGCCGTCGTCTTCATGGTTTTCACAGAGCCTGTTCATGACCGGTTTCTAAACTCAGCGTTGCAAACGAGGTCTACCCCCTCGTTGCAGGCTAATCGTCATTTTCATTCTTTAGACTGCGCCAGCCCCGGACCGGGGTGGCGCTCTATGACTTCTTTATAGGGGACTTCGATGTCCGTACGACGCACACGCAAAGACGATGGCAGCCAATGGACAGTTGCGGACAGCCGCAGTGTTTATGGGATTCGCCATTGGGGGGCCGGATATTTCGCGATCAATGACGCCGGTCGCGTCGAAGTTCGTCCGAACGGCCCGAACAGTTCGCCTATCGACCTGTATGAACAGGTCGAGGAGCTGCGCAAGAGCGGCTTGTCCCTGCCGCTGCTGGTGCGCTTCCCGGATATCCTGCAGGACCGCGTGCGCCAGCTGACCGGTGCCTTCGACGCCAACATCGAGCGCCTGGAGTACCAGAGCAAGTACACCGCCCTGTACCCGATCAAGGTCAACCAGCAGGAAGCGGTGATCGAGAACATCATCGCCACCCAGAACGTTTCCATCGGCCTGGAAGCCGGCTCCAAGCCCGAGCTGCTGGCGGTGCTGGCCCTGGCGCCGAAAGGCGGCACCATCGTCTGCAACGGCTACAAGGACCGTGAGTTCATCCGCCTGGCGCTGATGGGCCAGAAACTCGGCCACAACGTGTTCATCGTGATCGAGAAGGAATCCGAAGTCGGCCTGGTGATCGAAGAAGCCGCCTCGCTCAAGGTCAAGCCGCAGGTCGGCCTGCGCGTGCGCTTGTCGTCCCTGGCCTCGAGCAAGTGGGCCGACACCGGCGGCGAGAAGTCCAAGTTCGGCCTGTCGGCGGCGCAGCTGCTGTCGGTGGTCGAGCGTTTCCGCGCCGCCGGCCTGGACCAGGGCATCCGCCTGCTGCACTTCCACATGGGCTCGCAGATCGCCAACCTGGCGGACTACCAGCACGGCTTCAAGGAAGCGATCCGCTACTACGGCGAGCTGCGCAGCCTCGGCCTGCCGGTGGATCACATCGACGTCGGCGGCGGCCTGGGCGTGGACTACGACGGCACCCACTCGCGCAACGCCAGTTCGATCAACTACGACATGGACGACTACGCCGGCGTGGTGGTCGGCATGCTCAAGGAGTTCTGCGATGCCCAGAGCCTGCCGCATCCGCACATCTTCTCCGAGAGCGGCCGCTCGCTGACCGCGCACCACGCCATGCTGGTGATCCAGGTGACCGACGTCGAGAAACACAACGACGACGTGCCGCTGATCGAGAACAAGGAAAGCCTGCCGGAAACCGTGCAATGGCTGGTGGACCTGCTGGGCCCGACCGATATCGAGATGGTCACCGAAACCTACTGGCGCGCCACCCACTACATGAGCGACGTGGCCGCCCAGTACGCCGACGGCAAGCTGACCCTGGCGGAAAAAGCCCTGGCCGAGCAGTGCTACTTCGCCGTGTGCCGCCGCCTGCACAACTCGCTGAAGGCGCGCCAGCGCTCGCATCGCCAGGTGCTGGACGAACTCAACGACAAGCTGGCCGACAAGTACATCTGCAACTTCTCGGTGTTCCAGAGCCTGCCGGACACCTGGGCCATCGGCCAGGTCCTGCCGATCATCCCGCTGCATCGCCTGGACGAAGAACCGCTGCGCCGCGCCGTGCTGCAAGACCTGACCTGCGACTCCGACGGCAAGATCAAGCAGTACGTCGATGAGCAGAGCATCGAGACCAGCCTGCCGGTGCACGCGCTGAAAGAGGGTGAGGACTATCTGCTGGGCGTGTTCCTGGTCGGTGCCTACCAGGAAATCCTCGGCGACATGCACAACCTGTTCGGCGATACCGATTCGGTGAACATCTACCAGAACCCGAACGGCACCGTGTACCACGCCGGGATCGAGACCCACGACACCATCGAAGACATGCTGCGCTACGTGCACCTGTCGCCGGAAGAGCTGATGACCCACTACCGCGACAAAGTGGCTGGCGCGAAGATCTCCGCCAACGAGCGTACTCAGTTCCTCGACGCCCTGCGTCTGGGCCTGACCCGTTCGTCGTACCTGTCTTCCTGAGGCTCGTAACGCTCGAAAAAAAACCACCGCTTGCGGTGGTTTTTTTATGCCCGCAAAGGCTCAGCCCGCTGGGGCGAACCAGCCGTCGTGGCGGCGCAGCCCCAGGGCGAAGGCCAGCAGGGTCAGGCTGCGCACCAGCATGAACAGCAGGAAGGCCAGCCACAGGCCGTGGTTGCCCAGGCCCTGCAAGGCCCAGGCGCAAGGCAGCACGATCAGCACGCTGAGCAGCATGCCGTTGCGCATTTCCCGGGCGCGGGTGGCGCCGATGAACAGGCCGTCCAGCAGGTAGCTCCAGACCGCGATCAGCGGCAGGGCGGCGAGGTAGGGCAGGTAGGCGAACGCGGTCTGCCGTACTTCGGCGATGTCGGTCTGCATCTCGATGAACAGGTGCCCGGCGCAGAGGAACAGCCCGGCAAAGCCAAGGCTGGCCAGCAGCGACCAGCCACCGGCCACCACCAGCGAGCGGCGCAGGGCCAGGCGATCGCGGGCGCCGATGGCGTGGCCGCACAGGGCTTCCACCGCGTGGGCCAGGCCGTCCAGGGCATGGGCGGTCAGCAGCAGGCCATTGAGCAGCAGCGCGTTGGCGGCCACGGTCGCGTCCCCCAGGCGCGCGCCTTGCACGGTGATCAGGAAGAACACCGATTGCAGGGCCAGGCTGCGGATGAAGATATCCCGGTTGACCGCTAGCAGTGGGCGCCAGCTGGCCCAGCGCTGCAACGCGGCCCAGGCGATCCGCCCCGGATAGGCGCGCAGGGCCGGGCGGGTCATGGCCAGGCCGATCAGTGCGCCGGTCCATTCGGCGATCACCGAGGCCCGGGCCGAGCCGGCCACGCCCCATTCCAGGCCCAGCACGAACCACAGGTTGAGGGCGATATTGATCAGGTTGGTACTCAGCAGGATCGCCAATGGCGCCCGGGCGTTCTGGGTGCCGAGGAACCAGCCGACCAGGGCCATGCTGGCCAGTGCTGCCGGCAGCCCGAGCAGGCGGGTGTGGAAAAAGGTCCGGGTCATCTCGTTCAGTTCGGCCGACGGCTGCATCAGCTGCAAGGCCATGCCGCTCAAGGGCACGCCCAGGGCGCCCAGCAGCAGGGCCAGCCCCATGGCCAGCATCAGGCCCTGGGCGAGGATCTGCCGCAGCGCCGCGCCGTCGGCACGCCCGGCGGCCTGGGCGGCGAAGCCGGTGGCGCCCATGCGCAGGAAACCCATGGCCCAGGCCAGGACGGTATAGAGGCTGGCGCCCACCGCCACCGCGCCGAGCTGATGGGCGTGGGGCAGATGGCCGATGACGGTGCTGTCGACCAGCGCCACCAGCGGTACGGAAATATTGGAAAGAATCATCGGCGCGGCCAGCGCCCAGACCCGGGTGTGGGTCGGACGATGACGCCAGGCACAAATCAGGCTGGACATGCAGGCTCCTTGCGAGAGCCGGCATTGTAGCCGCTTGCCTGCCCGGTCAGGTGAACACGAACGTGGAGGCGCGAAGCTTGCTCGCGATCAGCCGCAAAGCGGCGCTCTCAAATTCGCGCAACAGCCGCAAGAGGATGGTGACAGGGCCGGCGCCTATCGCGAGCAAGCCTCGCTCCTACGGGGGCGGTAGCGTTTCTGCATTTTTCGTCGAGCAAAGTGTGCGATTCCACCGCCGGCCGTGTGGCGGTGAGATATAGTTCAACCCTTCGATAGTCCTGCCCATGAGTGCCCCATGCTTAACAAAGGATTGTTCCTTGCCTGTGCGCTGGCCTTGCTCAGCGCTTGCGATTCGTCGACTTCCGACAAGGCGACGACCACCCCGCCCCCGACAGCGGCGGTGTCCGCGGCCAAGGCCCGGCCCGTGCAGGATGTCGCTGCCCTCAAGCAGCGCTACGCCGGCCGCGAGTTGAGCGTGGTGGACGTGTCCGAGGTGCAACTCGACGGCGCCAGCACCCTGTCGGTGAGCTTCTCGGTGCCCCTGGACCCGCAGCAGAAGTTCGCCGACAAACTGCACCTGGTGGACAGCAAGAGCGGCAAGGTCGACGGCGCCTGGGAACTGTCGGACAACTTCATGGAACTGCGCCTGCGCCACCTGGAGCCGCAGCGCAAGCTGGTGCTGACCGTCGATGCCGGGCTGCGCGGGGTCAACGATCGGGCCCTGGCCGCCGAATACGTCAGCCGCCTGGAAACCCGCGACCTGCAGGCCACCGTCGGGTTCGCCAGCCGCGGCACCCTGCTGCCGACCCGCCTCGCCGAAGGCCTGCCGGTGATCGCCCTGAACGTCGACAAGATCGACGTCGAGTTCTTCCGCATCAAGCCCGAATCCCTGCCAATGTTCCTCGCCCAGTGGGGGCGCAACAACAGCCTGCACAGCTACGAATCCCGCGAACTGCTGCCGATGGCGGACCTGGTGTATGGCGGCCGCTTCGACCTCAACCCGGCACGCAATACCCGGGAAACCCTGCTGCTGCCGATCGCCGGGCTCAAGCCGCTGCAACAGGCGGGGGTGTACCTGGCGGTGATGCGCGCCTCGGGCACCTACAACTATTCGCAGCCGGCTACCCTGTTCACCCTCAGCGATATCGGCCTGTCGGTGCACCGTTACCAGAACCGCCTGGATGTCTTCACCCAGGCCCTGGAAGGCGGCAAGGCGCTGGACGGCGTCAGCCTCGAACTGCTGGACGGCGAGGGCCGCGTGCTGGGCCAGGGCAAGACCGAGAGCGGCGGCCACGCCGAGCTGCCGCTACCGAAGAAAGCCGAAGTGCTGCTGGCCCACCAGGGCGACCAGACCAGCCTGCTGCGCTTGAACGGTTCCGCGCTGGACCTGGCCGAATTCGATATCGGCGGCCGCCCGGCCCACCCGTTGCAGTTCTTCGTGTTCGGCCCCCGCGACCTGTATCGCCCCGGCGAAATCGTGCTGCTCAACGCGCTGCTGCGGGACAAGGACGGCAATGCGGTGAAGCCGCAGCCGGTGAGCGTGGAAGTGCGCCGGCCCGATGAACAGGTCAGCCGCAAGTTCGTCTGGGACGCCGATGCCTCGGGGCTCTATCAGTATCAGCTGCAACTGGCCGGCGAAGCGCCGACCGGGCGCTGGCAACTGGTGTTCGACCTGGGCGACGGCAAGCCGCAGCTGTACGAATTCCTGGTCGAAGACTTCCTCCCCGAGCGCCTGGCGCTGGAACTCAAGGGCAGCGACACGCCGCTCAAACCGGACGAGACCGTCGAGATCAGCGTCAACGGCCGTTACCTGTATGGCGCCCCGGCTTCCGGCAATCGCTTGAGCGGGCAGATCTACGTGCGGCCGCTGCGCGAGGCGGTCAAGGCCTTGCCGGGCTACCAGTTCGGCTCGGTCACCGAAGAAGAGCTGAGCCAGGACCTGGAGATGGAAGAGTCGACCCTGGACGCCAACGGCGAAGAGGTGATCGCCCTGGAAAGCAAATGGGCCGGGGCCCGTTCGCCGCTGCAACTGATTATCCAGGCCAGCCTGCAGGAGTCGGGCGGCCGTCCGATCACCCGGCGCCTGGTGCAGCCGGTGTGGCCGGCGGAGCGCCTGCCGGGTGTGCGCGCGCTGTTCGACGGCACGGAAACCGACGGCGATGGTCCGGCCGAATTCGAACTGCTGGTGGCCAACAGCGAAGGCCAGAAGCTGGCGGCGGACAACCTCAAGGTGCGCCTGGTGCGCGAGCGCCGCGACTACTACTGGAACTACTCGGACAACGACGGCTGGAGTTATCACTTCAACGAGAAATTCCTCACCCAGAGTGAAGAAAACCTGAGCATCAAGGCGGGCGCCACGGCCAAGATCAGCTTCCCGGTGGAGTGGGGCCCTTATCGCGTCGAGGTCGAAGACCCGCAGACCGGGCTGGTCAGCAGCCTGCGCTTCTGGGCCGGCTACCGTTCCCAAGACAACGCCGAAGGTGGCGCGGTGCGTCCCGACCAGGTCAAGCTGGCGCTGGACAAACCGCTGTACGGCGATGGCGACACGGCCAATGTCACCGTCACGCCGCCGGCTGCCGGCAAGGGTTATCTGCTGGTGGAGTCCAGCGACGGCCCGCTGTGGTGGGAGGAAATCGACGTACCGGCCGAAGGCAAGAGTTTCGCGGTCAAGCTCGATCCGAAATGGGCGCGGCATGACCTGTACGTCAGTGCCCTGGTGATCCGCCCGGGCGAACGCAAGGCCAACATCACCCCCAAACGTGCGGTGGGCGTGTTGCACCTGCCGCTGGACCGGACCCAGCGCAAGCTCGGCCTGACCCTGAGCGCGCCGGAAAAGATGCGTCCCAAGCAGCCGCTGAAGGTCAAGATCCAGGCGAAGAACGCCGATGGCAGCGTGCCGAAACAGGCCCATGTGCTGCTGGCGGCGGTGGACGTGGGCATTCTCAACATCACCGAATACCCGACCCCGGATCCGTACTCCAGCCTGTTCGGGCGCAAGGCCTATGGCGCCGACCAGTTGGATATCTACGGTCAGTTGATCGAAGCGGGCCAGGGCCGTCTGGCCAGCCTGGCCTTCGGTGGCGACGCTGCGCTGGCCAAGGGCGGCAAGCGCCCGGATACCAGCGTTACCATCGTTGCCCTGCAAAGCGCGCCGGTGACCCTCAACGAGCAGGGCGAAGGTGAAGTCAGCGTCGACATTCCCGACTTCAATGGCGAACTGCGGCTGATGGCCCAGGCCTGGACCGATGACCGCTACGGCATGGCCGAAGGCAAGACGGTGATCGCCGCGCCGCTGATCGCCGAACTGTCGGCGCCGCGCTTCCTCGCCGGTGGCGACCAGACGACCCTGGCGCTGGACCTGTCCAACCTCTCGGGCCAGGCGCAGAAACTCGATGTGCAACTGAGCGCCGAAGGCCAGCTGGAGTTGAGCAACGGGACCCGGCAGAGCGTGCAGCTGACCCAGGGCCAGCGCACCACCCTGCGCATTCCGGTGCGGGCGCTGGGCGGTTTCGGCCAGGGCAAGGTCAAGGTGCTGGTCAACGGCCTGGACCTGCCGGGGGAGAACCTGCCGCCGTTCAGCCGCGAATGGACCCTGGGCGTGCGTCCGGCTTACCCGGCGTTGCTCCGGCATTACCGCGCGGTGCTCAAGGATCAGCCGTGGAGCCTGCCGGAAGGCGAGCTGGCGGCCTTCGAACCGGCCGGGCGTGAAGCGCTGTTGAGCCTGTCGAGCCGGCCGCCGCTGAACCTCGGCGAGCAAATCCGCGCCCTCAAGGCTTACCCCTACGGCTGCCTGGAGCAGACCACCAGCGGCCTGTACCCGGCGCTGTACGCCGATGCCGTCAGCCTGAAACGCCTGGGCCTGGAAGGCGAGCCGGACAACGAGCGCAAGCGCAAGATCGAGCTGGGTATCGAGCGCCTCTTGGGCATGCAGCGCTACAACGGCAGCTTCGGCCTGTGGGGCGCGGACGGCGAAGAGGAATACTGGCTGACCGCCTATGTCACCGACTTCCTGTTGCGGGCCCGCGACCAGGGCTTCGCGGTGCCGGCCGATGCGCTGAAAAAGGCCAGCGAGCGCCTGCTGCGTTACCTGCAGGAGCGCAACCTGATCGAGGTCAACTACAGCGAAAACGCCGAGCACACGCGCTTTGCCGTGCAGGCCTACGCCGGATTGGTGCTGGCGCGCAGCCAACAGGCGCCCTTGGGCGCGTTGCGCAGCCTGTTCGAGCGCCGTACCGATGCGCGCTCCGGCCTGCCGCTGGTGCAGTTGGCCATCGCCCTGCAGAAAATGGGCGACCAGCCACGGGCCGAGCAGGCCTTGATCACCGGCCTCGCCGCTTCGCGCAGCAGCAAGGACTGGCTGGCCGACTACGGCAGCCCGCTACGGGACCAGGCGCTGATCCTGGCGCTGCTGGAAGAGAACGACCTGGCCAAGGGCAAGCGCGAGGAGCGGCTGTTCGAGCTGTCCGATCAACTGGCGGCCAGCCCGTACCTGTCGACCCAGGAGCGCAACTCGCTGTTCCTCGCCGGTCGCGGCCTGCTGGGCAAGCCGGAGGCCAACTGGAGCGCGCTACTGAACAGTGGCACTGAAAGTCGCGAGTTGAACAACGCGCAGCCGGGGCTGAAGCTGGAAGGTGCGTTGCTGGCATCGCCCTTGTCGGTGAGCAATCACGGCAGCGAGCCGGTGTACCAGCAATTGACCATTTCCGGTTATCCACAGCATGCGCCGCCGGCGGGGGGCGAGAACCTGAGCATTCGTCGCGAATACCTGGGGCTGAACGGCCGGCCGCTGGACCTGCGGGCCCTGGACAGCGGCGACCTGGTGCTGGTGCACCTGGCGGTCAGCGCCAAGCAGCGGGTGCCGGATGCCCTGGTGGTGGACTTGCTGCCGGCCGGCCTGGAACTGGAGAACCAGAACCTGGCGCAAAGCGCCGCCAGCCTGGAAAACGCCAGCAGCCAGGTCAAGGAGTGGCGCGAGTCGATGCAGAACGCCAGCCTCAAGCACCAGGAATTCCGCGATGACCGTTATGTGGCGGCGCTGAACCTGGACGGCTACGACGGCGTCACGCACCTGCTGTATCTGGCCCGCGCGGTCACGCCCGGCACCTATCGCGTGCCGCCGCCGCAAGTGGAGTCGATGTATCGGCCGAACTGGCAGGCGGTGGGTGAAACCGTGCCGGAGATGGTGATCAAGGGACGTTGAAGGGATATTGCGACAAGCTCGCTCCACCTGTAGGAGCGAGCCTGCTCGCGATACAACCGCGCAGCGGTCGTCAATCGATCAGTGCACCACCCAGCTGAGCAGCCACAACCCCAGCAGCAACCAGATGATGCCCATGACGATCGAGGCGCGCATGAAGGCGCGGACCGCCGAGTACAGCAGCATCAACCCGACGATCAGGGTGAGGATGCTGATGATCGAGGTGTCCATGCCCAGCGCCCGGGACAAGCCATCGACAAAGTTGCCGCCGGCGTTGGTCAGGGCGTTGAACAGGCCGCTGAGACCATCGACGATAAACCGTATGACCGACCCCAGCGCCTGGCCGAGCCATTCAAAAAAGCCTTCTACCTGCATGCGTGCATCCTGATGAAAAAGTGGGCGTACTGGCCGGACCTGAGCCTTGGGCCATGGGTCGTGCTGGCGAGTTCCGTCCAAGCATAGAGGTTCGCGGGTTTGATTTTTCAATTAGTTGTATCGCGCCTGCGTCGTGGCCGGCGAATCCTGCGGATGGTCCTGGGCGGGTTGTTGCTGCTGTGGGCTGGCCTGTGGCTGGCCGACCGCCTCTGGCCGTTGCCACTGCCCAAGGACGACCTGGCGCGGGTGGTGCTGGCCGAGGACGGCACACCGCTGTGGCGTTTTGCCGATGCCAACGGCGTCTGGCGCTATCCGGTGCAGGTCGACGAAGTCTCGCCCTATTACCTGGACGCGCTTCTGACCTACGAAGACCGCTGGTTCTACAGCCATCCCGGGGTCAACCCGATGGCGCTGGCGCGGGCCGCCTGGCAGAACCTCACGGGCGGCCGGGTATTGTCCGGCGGCAGCACCCTGTCGATGCAGGTGGCGCGCCTGCTCGATCCCCATTCGCGGACCTGGCACGGCAAGCTGCGCCAGCTGTGGCGCACCGCGCAGCTGGAATGGCACCTGAGCAAGCGGCAGATCCTCACGCTCTACCTCAACCGCGCGCCGTTCGGCGGCACCCTGCAAGGGGTGGCCGCGGCCAGTTGGGCGTACCTGGGCAAGTCGCCGCAGCACCTGACCCATGCCGAAGCCGCGTTGCTGGCGGTGCTGCCCCAGGCACCGAGCCGACTGCGGCCGGACCGCCATGCCGGGCGGGCCCAGGCGGCGCGGGACAAGGTGTTGCAGCGCCTGGCGCAGTTCCAGGTCTGGCCGCAATCGGCGGTGGACGAAGCCTTGCAGGAGCCCCTGTTGCTGGCGCCGCGGCTGGAACCGAGCCTGGCGCCCTTGCTCGCACGTCGGCTGAATCGCCCGGACAGTCCGCCGCTGATTCGCACCACCCTGGACGCCAACCTGCAACGGCGCCTGGAAGACCTGTTGCTGGGCTGGCGCGCGCGCCTGCCGGAGCACACTTCGGCGGCGATCCTGGTGGTCGAGGAACAGAACATGGCGGTGCGCGCCTACCTGGGTTCGGTGGACATCAACGACGCCCGGCGCTTCGGCCATGTGGACATGATCAGCGCCATGCGCTCGCCGGGTTCGACCCTCAAGCCCTTCCTGTATGGCATGGCGATGGACGCCGGGCTGATCCATTCCGAATCCCTGCTGCAGGACGTGCCGCGGCGTTATGGCGATTACCGCCCGGGCAACTTCTCCATGGGCTTCAGCGGCGCGGTGTCGGCCAGCACCGCCCTGGCCACTTCGCTGAACCTGCCGGCGGTGCAACTGCTGGAGGCCTACGGGCCGAAACGTTTTGCCGCCGAGATGCGTATCGGCGGCATGCCCCTGACCCTGCCGGCGCTGGCGGAGCCGAACCTGGCGCTGATTCTCGGCGGCGCCGGCAGCCGCCTGGAAGATCTGGTCAGCGGTTACAGCGCCTTCGCCCGCGGCGGCAAGAGCGCCAATATCCGTCTGCAACCGGACGACGAATTGCGCGAGCGGCCGCTGTTGTCCCCCGGCTCGGCCTGGATAGTGCGGCGCATCCTCAGCGGCCAGGCGCGCCCGGATCGCGACCCGCGGGCCGAGCTGGTGCAACGTCCGGTGCTGGCCTGGAAGACCGGCACCAGCTACGGCTTTCGCGACGCCTGGGCGATCGGGGTCGGGCCGCGCTACCTGATCGGCATCTGGATCGGCCGCCCGGACGGCACCCCGGTGCCGGGGCAGTTCGGCCTGGCCTCGGCGGCGCCGCTGATGCTGCAAGTGCACGACGTGCTGATCAACCGCGACAGCCAGCGCGGCATCAGCGCGCCGGTGCAGCCGGTGCCGATGAACGTCGGGGTGGCGGCGATCTGCTGGCCCCTGGGCCAGCCCATGAGCCGCAGCGATCCGAACTGCCGCCGCCAGCGTTTCGCCTGGACCCTGGACGGCACCACGCCGCCGACCTTGCAGGCGCAGGACCAGCCCCTGGGCGTCGGCCTGCTGGAAAAAGTCTGGGTCAATGCCAAGGGCCTGCGGGTCGACGCCAAGTGCCCGGGCGCACAGGCGCGGGATATCGCCCTGTGGCCGGCGCCGCTGGAACCCTGGCTGCCGCGGATCGAACGACGCGAAGCCCGGCTGCCGGCCAACGACCCGGAGTGCCCGGGCCCGGCGCTGGCGGCGGCCGCGCCCTTGTCCATCGTCGGCGTGCGCGACGGCGATCGCTTGCGCCGTCCGGCGGCCAGCCAGGAGCTGCTGCGGCTCAAGCTGTCGGCCCTGGGCGGCAGCGGCCGGCGCTGGTGGTTCGTCAACGGCGAGCCATTGGGCGATAGCGCCAACCAGGACAGCATCAACGCCAGCTTCGACCGGCCGGGGCCGTACCAGCTCAGTGTGCTGGACGAAGGCGGACAGACGGCGAGGGTCGAGTTCAGCGTCATCGATTGAGTCTGGCGCGGGGATGCAGCGACAGCTTGCCTTCACTCGCCATCCCCCCGAAGCTATACGCCTTCAGGAGACCCCGATGAACCTAGACGAACTGACCCAACGCCTGCACGCCATTCGCGACCGCAATGACTGGCGGCAATTCCACAGCCCGAAGAACCTTGCCATGGCCGCCAGCGTGGAGATGGCCGAGCTGGTGGAAATCTTCCAGTGGTTGAGCGAAGACCAGTCGCGGCAACTGCCGGCGGACCAGCTGGCCCACGCCGGCCAGGAGGTCGGTGACATCGTGCTGTACCTGTTGCTGCTGTGCAGCGAACTGGGCCTGGACATGGAGCAGGTGGTGCGCAGCAAGCTGGCCGACAGCGAACGGCGGTTCAGCTGATGAGCGACCGTCATTTCGACCAGTTGGCGACCCGCTTTGCGGAAAAGATCTACGGCGGCGCCAAGGGCGCGATCCGCCTGGCGGTGCTCCAGGCCGACCTGGCCGAAACCCTGCCGGACCGGCCGCTGCGGGTGCTGGATATCGGCGCCGGGCTGGGGCACATGTCGTTGTGGCTGGCCCAGCGCGGCCACCAGGTGACCCTGGCCGAGCCGGCCGCACCCATGCTCGAAGGCGCGCGCCAGCGCTTCGCCGAGGCCGGGCAGGACGCGACCTTTATCCAGGCGCCCTGGCAGGACCTGCTGGGCCAGCTCACCGAACCTTACGACCTGGTGCTGTGCCACGCGGTGCTGGAATGGCTGGCCGAACCCCACGCAATCCTGCCGGTGCTGCATCAGTTGACCCGTCAGGACGGCTGGCTGTCGCTGGCGTTCTACAACCGCGATGCGCTGATCTATCGCAACCTGCTCAAGGGTCACTTCCGCAAGATGCGCAAGAACGACATGGCCGGCGAGAAGCAGAGCCTGACCCCGCAACAACCGCTCGATCCGCGGGAGCTGGCGGTGCAACTCGAAGGCTTGTGGCAGGTCGAAACACAGAGCGGGGTGCGGGTTTTCCACGACTATATGCCGGTGGAATTCCAGGCCCGCGCCGAGTTGCTGGATTTGCTGGAAATGGAGTTGGCCCATCGTCGTCACCCAAGCTTTGCCGGGCTTGGGCGTTACCTGCACTGGATTTGCCGTCCGGTCTGAGCGGAGCCTTGAATGAAACGCCACGCTGGTTTGCTTGTGTTGTGCTTGGGATTGGCGGCCTGCCAGAGCCCCAATCCTTATGTCGCCAGCTCCAATCCGCTACCGCCGGCGCCGCCGCAAGCGGCCACTACCTTCGACCACAGCGCCTATCCGGCGCCCCAGCGCGACTACGGTCGTTATCGCAGCTGGGCCTGGCGCAACGGGCGCCTGCCTGACGGTTCGGCCTGGGCCGATTCGGCGCAGGTCGCCGAGGCGGTCAGCAACGCCCTCGACCAGCGCGGCCTGCGCCCGTTGCATGACAACCGTCCGGCGGATCTGTGGGTCAGCGCCGATCTGCATCTGGAAAGACGCTTGCGCCAGGTGCAGGACGACTATGGTTATGGATATGGCGGCTATGGATATAACCGCTATGGCCCCGGCTACGGCATGTACAACACCGTGCCGGTGGTGCGTACCTATGAGGTCGAAGTGACGGTGGTGCGGGTCAGTCTGTTCGACGGCGCCACGGGCCAGCCGGTATGGAGCGCCAGCGCGGAGACCTCGAGCCAGGGCAGCCTGAGCGAGCGCGCCGATGCGCTGCGCGAAGCCGTGGACAAGGCCATGGCGGGGTATCCGCCTGGCTAGCGACAACCCTTCGGTGTATTTCTTCTGCTGGAGAATCATCATGTTCCGCCGTCTTGCTTTACTGGTCATGGCCGCCTTGCTCAGCGCCTGCGCCGCCAACCAGGTCAACCATGACTTCGATGCCAGCCGCGACTTCGCGGCCTATCGCAGCTGGAGCTTCAAGGAACCCGCCTTGCAATACCGCCCCGACGATCCGCGGATCAAGAGCGACCTGACCGAACAGCGCATCCGCCAGGCGGTCGGCGAGCAACTGGACCAGCGCGGCCTGCGCCCGGCTGCGGCCGGCCACAAGGCCGACCTCAACGTGCAGGCCTACCTGATTGTCGAGAGCCGTCAGCAAATGGTCACCACCAACTACGGTGGCGGCTGGGGTGGCCCTTGGAACGGCTACTGGGGCGCGCCGGCGTACAACGAAACCCGCAGCGTCACCTACAAGGTCGCCACCATCCAGATCGACCTGCTCGACGGCAAGGACGGCAAGCTGGTGTGGCGCGGCAGTGACGAGCAGATCCTCAGCAGCACGCCGAACCCTGCCGATCGCAGCGCGGCGATTCGCGACACCGTCAGCCGGATCCTGGCGAATTACCCGCCTAAATAAATAGCCTCTTCCTCTCCTGGGGCGAGGGCCGCGCAGGCCTTCGCCCGCATGGCGGCACTGGCCAGTGGCACTAGCTGGCAAGTTGCCAGCGCCGTATTCCCGCCTTGACTACACTTCGCTCACCCGATGGAGGTTGCGCTCGGCAGTACGCCGGCAAAGGAGTGCGCCATGTTGTCCCGCTCGCAGTTTTCCACCCCGGCCCGGCAGCGCGGCGCCATTGGCTTGATGGCGGCATTGGCGCTGGGCACCGCGGTGCTGTGCACGGTGGTGGTGACCGACAGCGGGCGCCTGTACCTGGAGCAGCGCAAATTGCAGCGGGTGGCCGACAACGCGGCGCTGGAAGCGGTGTCCCGGGGCGGCACCTGCCAGGCGGGGCTCAGCGCGGCGGCGTTCGCCCGTGACAGCGCGGCCCGCAACGGCTTCGTGGTGGCGGCCGACAAGCCGCTCACCGCCACCTGCGGTTCGCTGCAGACCGGCGCCGACAACCTGCGCACTTTCAGCGCCAACGCCAGCCAGGCCAGCGCCATCCGGGTGGTTGTCAGCGAGTCGGTGCCTACCAGCATTGCCGCGGGTATTGCCAGCCTGTTTTCCGATACGCCCCTGAGCACGACCACCACCTTGAGTGCCAAGGCGGTGGCGGCGCAGCCCAGACCGCCGCTGGCGCAACTGACGATTCGCAGCACCCTGGTCGATTTCAATCTGTTGAACGGAGTACTAGGCGGTCTCGCGGGAAGTGCAATCAATGTCAGCCTGCTCGGCTGGCAAGGTCTGGTCGACACTGACATCAATCTGTTGAGTTATCTGAAACAGTTGGCCATCGACCTGAACCTGAGCGCCGGAAACTACAGCCAACTGCTCGGGGCCAATGCCACCATCACCCAACTGATCCAGACCACCATCACCGTGGCCCAGAGGAACGGCGCCACCGCCGAGGTCCTGACGGCGCTGGGCACCATCAAGGCTGCCGCCATCAATACGGTCCCGGTGAAGCTGGGCGACCTGCTGAAGGTGCAGACCGGCACCGCGGATTCCGGGCTGGATGCCAATCTGCAACTGCTGAGTCTGGTGGAGGCGTTCCTGCAATTGGCCAGCAGCCAGAGCGCCGCGGCCGTCGAGTTGCCGGTGAACGTATTGGGAGTGGCCGGCGTCAGGACCCGGGTCAAGATCGTTTCACCTCCCGAGTTCGCGATAGGCAATCCGGCGCTGGCCGCGGCCGACCCGCTGGGCCCCAATCGTATCTATGTGCGTACCGCTCAGGTGCGGGCCTTGCTGACGGTGGATCTGTCACTGATCAACAGTGTGCTGCAGGCGGTGAATGCCCTGCTGTCGCCGGTGGTGCTCACGCTCAATACGGTGCTCAGTGCCAATCTCAGCTGTGTGCTCGGCGGTTCCTGTGTAAAGACCGACCTGATGATCCTGCCGGACGGCGCGAACCTGGATGTCAGCCTCGAGGTGGGGGCCGGCGACAGTCATGTCACCGCCTATACCTGCGTCAGCGACAGCGATAGCAGCCTTTCCGCCAATACCACGACCGCTGCGGTCAAGCTCAAGGTCGGTCAGGTGAATGCTACCAACTGGTTGTCTTCGACGGTTCAGGTCAGCGTGAGCCCGTTGCCGCTGGTGGATATCGGCGCGCGGACCTGTCAGGGGCTGCTGGGCCCTTGTGGGCCGCGTATCTCGTTTGCCGGGGGCGGCAGCGAGCTGTTGATCGACACTGCGATCGCCGGCACCAACGAGCCGAATTTCACCTTCGTCAATCCGCCGAAAATGAAGCAGGACCTGACGGACAACGATTGGCACAGCGTCACCGCCTCCAATGTGGTCAGCAGCCTGCGGGCCTCCCTGACCGGGATCAACCTGATTCAACACCCGCCCACCATTGGCAGCCTGCTAGGGGTGGTGATCAATACCTTGCTGTCGGTGCTGAACGAAGTCGTCGGCTTGCTGGCGACGGCTATCGGCAGCTTGCTCGGCCCTTTGCTGGACCCCTTGCTGAACAATGTCCTGAAGGTGCTGGGCATCGACCTGGCCAGGGTCGACGTGGGCGCCAACCTCACCTGCGGCCAGACCGGCCGGGCTTACCTGGTGATCTGATCGGTCTGCGCCAGGGGCAGTTCGATGCAGAAGCAGGCGCCTGCGCCGGTGTTGCTCACGCTCAGGCGGCCGCCCATGTTGGCGACTATGCCGTAGCTCACCGAGAGCCCGAGGCCGGTGCCCACGCCGACCGGCTTGGTGGTAAAGAAGGGTTCGAAGATGCGCGTGAGCAGGCGCGGGTCGATGCCGCCGGCATTGTCTTCGACCAGTAGCCGTACCCACTGCGGGTCCTGCTCGGCGCGGATCGCGATCCAGGGCTGCAAGCCAGGGTGCTGCTCGCGGCGCTCGAGCAGCGCATCCCGCGCGTTGACCAGCAGGTTGATCAGGACTTGTTCAAGCTGATCGACATGGCCCCGCACCTGGGGGGCAAAGTCGATCTCGGCCACGCGCAGTTCCACGCCCTTGCTCCGCATGCCGTCGGCCAGCAGCGACAGGCAGCCTTCCACCGCCTGGGCCGGTGCGAAGGGCTGTTGCTCGATCTCCGAGCGCCGGCCGAACACCCGCATATGCTCCACCACCCGCGCCGCCCGCTGGATCTGCCCGTCGATGCGCTGGAGCTTGTCTTGCAGGTAGTCGAGCTGAACCTCGCCATTGCCCAGGCGCTTGAGCACATTGACGATGGCCATGCGGATGACGTTCAGCGGCTGATTGATTTCGTGCGCCAGGCCGGTGGCCATTTCCCCCAGGGTGGCCATCTTCGCGCTTTGCATCAGTTGCAGTTGGGAGCGCCGGACCTCGGTGTTGTCGCGGCCGACGGCCTGGATCTCCTGCAGGCGCCCTTGGGCGTCGAACACTCCGCGATCGGACCAGACCCACCAGGCGTGTTCGCGCCCCGGCAGTTGCAGGCTGATTTCCGCGGTACTGACCGGGAACTCCGGGGTCAGGCGGCGGATGCGCTGGACGAAGGCCTCGTGTTGCTCGGCGGACAGCCAGTCACTCAGGTTGGCCCCGGACAGTCGTTCGGGCGGGCATTCCAGGTAAGTCGCCAGGGGGCGGTTGGCGAAGGTCAGGGTCAGGTCGGGCAGGTAACGGCAGATCATGGCGGGGGAGTCCTCCACCAGGATCCGGTAACGTTCCTCGCTCTGGCGTATCTGCTCGGCGGCCAGGGTGGCGTCGGTGACGTCCAGCCACAGGCCGACGGCTTCCACCGGCAGGCCCAGGTCGTCGCGCAGCAGCCTGGCTTCGTCGAGCACCCAGTGGTATTCGCCCCGGCTGTCGCGCAGGCGATAGCGGCTGCGCGCCGCGCCCTCGCGCAGCAGTTGCCGGGAGCGCTCGAAGTAGCGGTCGCGGTCGTCGGCGTGCACCCGCTCCGCCAGGGCGTCGGCGCTGCAGTCGGTCAGGCTCCAGCCCAGCAGCGGCTGCAGGCTGTCGCTGAAAAACGCCGGCTGCAGCGCGCCCTCGACATAGCGCTGGACATAAATCACCGCCGGCGAATGGGCGATCAGATTGTCCAGCCGGGCGTGGGCCGCGGCCGCCTGTTGTTCCTGGTTCTTGATGTCGCTGATATCCAGCATGAAACCGACCAGGCGCTGATGCTGGCCAATCCCCAGGGCCTGGCCCTGCAAGCGGTACCAGAGGGTCGGCTGATGCGGATCGGTGCGTTGCAGGCGTACGCAGAGCAGCAGCGGCTTGCCCTCTTGCAGTTCCAGCAGGCGACTGCCCAGTTCCTGGCGATCGGCGGGGTGGATCAAGTCCAGCCAGGCCGACAGCGGCAAGCGCCGGGTCTGGGGTTCCAGCAGCAGGTTGAGCGCCAGTTGCGGCGCCAGCTGGATTTCGTTGTCCCGGGGGAACAACTCCCACCAACCGGTGCCGAGCAGACCTTGCAAGGCCTCCAGGCGCTCCAGCTGGTAATGGTGCTGCTGTTCGCGCAAACGTCCGAGCAAGGGGCCGGCCAGGGCGGCGCTCAGTTGCAGCCAATCGCGCTCGCCCAACTGCGGGGCCAACTGGTGTGCCGGGTAGAACCCGCAGAGCAGCCAGGCCGCGACGCCGTGATCGTCGCGAAAGGGCACGACAAACCCCTCGCTGTTGCCGAACACAGGTTGCAGGCGCGGGTGCTCAGCGAAGCCCTGGGCGAAGGTCAGTGCTTGCGGCGTGTTGCCGTTCAGGCAATCCAGCACGGTGCCCAGGGCCTGGCCCTTGTGCCATAGCTGCGGCGCATCGTGGGCCTGGTACAGGCCATGGATGTGCCAACCCTGTTCCTGGTCGTCGAGCAGCGCCAGGGCGAGGCAGGGGATATGCCACTGCTGAGCCAGGCCGTGGAGTTGCTCGTGCAGCACCTCGGGCAGGCGCGAGAGGCCGCACAGGCGTAGCTGCTCGCTCATCTGTGCCGCGAGCTGCTGGGCCTGTTGCCGCTGCTGCGCCTGCTGGCGTTCCAGCAACAGGTCGCCGATGTCCAGCAGGTGCAGCAGCCAGCCCTGGGGCGAGGGCTGCACCCAGCCACGCAGGTGCAGGGTGTGTCCGCCGCTGCCCTGGAAATCCAGGTCCAGGGTATGCCCCTGCCAGTCTGCCGGAGAGCCTTCGACACTCAGCGCACTGTGTGCTTGCAGGTAATCCAGCAGCACCGTTGGCCGCTCGCCGGTCGCTGGCTGGGCCAGGGCATAACGCAGCGGACCGGTCATTTGCAGGACCTGGGCGTCGTGGTCCAGATGCACCAGCAGGCCGACCCCGGGGGTGGCCAGGGGCGCCTCGGGAGGCGGCGACGGGAGTGCTGCCCGCGCGCGAAAACGCCCGAAGAGTTTATCGCCGGAGTTCAAAATTGCAGGCTCGATTGGGCGCTGAGGTTTTCTGGCAGGGCAGGCACGCTGCCCACGCCCGGCAGCACCAGGAAGGGGATGACCTGCCGCAGTTTGTCGCGGGAGTAATTGACCCGCACCGTCAGCAGGCCGCCCACGTAAGTCACGGAGGCATCGGTGTCGGCGTTGAAGTTGAAGGCGGGCGGAATCCAGGTCAGTTGCTGGCGCAAGGTATTCCTCGCCAGGGTGGTCAGGGCCGTGGCGTAGCCCGGCGTCGCCGGGTCCAGGGCGACGCTGCGCCGGACCGCTTCGGCGGTGGCCTGGTTGAAGGATTGCATCATCAGCAACGGCAGGGTGTAGCTGACCAGGCCGTAAAACACCGCGAAAAAGATCACGAACACCGCCGCGAACTCAATCGCCGCGGCCCCTTTTTGCGTTCTGGGGAGGCCCGCTTTCATCCCTGTGTCTACCCTGACAACCACTAGGTGCTTTGAGCATAGAATCATTCGCCGCAAAGGGACGGTTTTTAGCCTATGGATACTGCGCTTCTCTTTGGCTGGCTGATCCTGTGCGCGGCGCAGGACCTCCAGCAGCGCCGGATCGCCAACCTGCTGACCCTGGGCGTGGCGGCGCTGGCCCTGGTCTATCTGTTGCTGACGGGCAGCACCTGGTGGGGCGGCCGGGCTGCCGAGGGCGGCTGGGCGCTGCTGCTGGCCCTGGCATTCACCTTGCCCGGCTACGCGCTGGGCCGCATGGGCGCTGGCGACGTGAAGCTGATGGCGGCGCTGGGGTTGCTCACCGATCCGCTGCATGTCCTGGGCACCTTCATCGGTGCCGGGGCCACCAGCCTGCTCTGGTTCCTGCTCATGCCCTGGTGCTGGGTGCATATCGGGCAAGGGCTCAGGACCCACCTGCGTTACCTCGACCCGCAACAGTCAAGGCAATATGCCTTCGCCCCCTTCGTGCTGCTCGGGATGCTCCTGACAGTCCTCTGGATCCACTAGTCGCTAGGTGCCAGCACTGCTATGTACATAGTCGGAAAGTAGTCTACGTTTAGTCAGAGCCTGCCCCGCCGGGCAAGGTACAGGCAGTCTTGGGTTTTCCAGGCATGGAGTTGCATGTGAACAGGGTGACGTCCCAGATGAAAGTGCTTGTGGTCGATGATCAACCCATGATTGTCGAAGAGCTTTGCGAATTTCTCGAGAGCAGTGGTTACCGATGTGTTCCTTGTGAGTCCAGCCGACAAGCCATGGAGCGTTTCAGCGAAGACGCCGAGATCGGCCTGGTGCTGTGCGATCTGCATATGCCGGAGATGGACGGCATCCAGCTGGTCCAGGAACTGCAGCGGATCTGCGGCAAGTCGCGGGTGTTCGAGGCCATCATGCTCACCGGGCGTGCCGACAAGCAGGATGTGATCAAGGCCCTGCGCGCGGGCATCGCCGACTACTACCAGAAACCCATCGACCTGGACGAGTTGCTGGAAGGGCTGCGACGCCAGGAAACCGAGTTGCAGGAGCGCCAGAAGAATCTGCATCTGGGGCATCTGAACCAGAAGCTGCAGTTTCTCTCCGAATCCATCGACGACCTGTACCAGGACCTGGACAAGGTGCGTGGTCAGCCGCAGCGCCAGGCGGCATCGTCCGGCGAGGCGCGTGGGGAAACCGACCCGCTGGAAATCCCGGCGATCTTCAGCAGCCTGTCGCCACGCCAGCTGGACGTTGCCCGGCTGGTGGGCAAGGGCCAGACCAACTACCAGATCGCCTGTGAGCTGGGTATCACCGAGAACACGGTCAAGCTCTATGTCTCGCAGGTGCTGCGCCTGACTCACATGCACAACCGTACGCAACTGGCATTGGCCCTGTCGCCGAGCAATTCGGCACTGCGCCAGCGCGTGACCGCGCACTAGCCCGACCGGCTGCCCCGCCTTCCACGGGAAGTGGGGCGGCCGGCGTTGTTTTCGTCAGCTTCCTTAATAAGCGAAGGCCCGGGCGATGGCGGTGAACCCCGGTCCCGCCAGGACGATCAGCAAGGCGGGAAACAGAAACAGCATCATCACCACCGACATTTTCGCCGACATCTTCGAGATGAATTCCTGCTGGCGCGTCAGGCGCCGATCGTCGAGCAACTGCTTGAGGGCCAGCAGCGACTTCATGGCCCCGCCGCCTTGCTGGATCAGTTGCTGGAGGATGACGCAGGTATCGGTGAACTCATCGACCGCCAGCACCGCAGCGGCCTTGTGCAGTTCCTGGCCGAGTTCGAGGCCCGAGTCGACCCGGGCCAGGATCAGCCGCAGTTCGTGGGTCAGTTCCGGCAGCAGTTTCTGTGCCTCGCTGCCCAGCACCCGCAGCGCCTGCTCCACGGCCATGCCGGATTCGAACAGGATGCGCAGCAGGGGAATGAAGGTGGAGATCTCGCTGGCGACGATCCGCTGCCGGCGTTGCGCCGCAAACGCCAGCAGGCGCTTGGGCAGCAGGTAGCCCATGCCGATGCTCAGCACCGGCAGCAACCATTTGTTCGTGGCGTCGTAGAAAAACAGCTCTTCAAGGAACAGCACCACCAAGACCAGCACGATCGGCAGGCCGATCTGGCTGGCGGCATACAGTGAGCGCTGGCTGGCGCGGCGCCAGCCCAGGCGGTTGAGCAGGATCTGGGTTTCACTGTCCATGCTTACCGAGCGCTGGCCGAACCTGCTGTCGCCGAGAATCCGCAGCCAACTGCTCAGGCGGTTTTCCCGCAGCATATGGCCTTGCAGGCGTTGCGCGACCTGACGTTCCCGGCGCCGGCGTTCCAGCAGGTCACCGGCGATCAGCAGCAGGGCGCCGAGCAACAGCATTGCACTGGCCAGGAATGCCATTTCAGATACTCCGCAACATGCGCCAGAGCGCGAGACAACCGCAGACCTGCAGCACCAGGGCGGCGATCAGCATGTAGCGCCCGGCCGGGTCATGCCACATGCCGAGCATGTAGCCGGGGTTGCTCAGCATGAAATAACTCACCAGCAGCACCGGCAAGGTGCCCAGTACCCAGGCGGTCACGCGGGTTTCGCCGGTCATGGCGCTGAGCTGCCGGGCGCCCTGTTCGCGTTCGCGGATCAGCTTGATCAGGTTCTCCAGCAGCTCGCTGGCATTGCCGCCATAGCGGTGGTTGACCTTCAGGCCCAGGGCGAACAGGCGCAACTCGTCCTGCTCGTACAGCTCGGCGAAGTCGTGAATCGCCTCGGGCAGGTTGACCCCCAGATGGACATTGCGCTGGACGCGGCCCATGGCGGTTTTCAGCGGCGGGCTGCTGGCCTCGATGCCGCCCAGCACCGCATCGGTCAAGGTGCGCCCGGATTTCAGGCTGCGTACGCTGTGATCCAGCAGTTGCGGCAGTTGGCCGATCATGCGCTTGAGCCGCCGTTGATAGAGCCAGGCCACATACAGGCGTAACAGCAACGGTGGCAGCACCAGCAGGAGCAGGACGCCGCCCCAGCCGGCAGCGGCATAGCCGAGCAGTAGCGACAGCAGCCACACCGTCAGCCATAGGCCGATGCGTTCGGTGGGCCGGCCCAGGCCAGCACGCAGAAAGGCCCGCTCCAGTGCCAGCCAGGAGGTTTTCCGTGGGGCGGCTTCCGGCTGTCCCTGGGCCAGGCGGTTGAGGATCCTTTCGTTGTCGGTCTTGCGCAGACCGTGGAAAAACAGCCAGCCCGACAGGCTCAGCAGGATCAGGCAGGTCAGCGCCAGCAGGAGGGGAGCGATCATGGGCGGGCTCCGCTTCAGTCAAGTATCAGGCCGCTATCCCGGCGCAGCTTGTCGCCGGCGGGGTTGACCGCCTCGCGCAGGAAGCCGAAGCCGGTATGCCGGTCGAGCCGGAACAGGGTGTTGGTGACGTAGATGTCTTCACGCACGCCCACCACCTCCACCACCTCGCTGACGCAGCGCCGGCCATCGGGCAGGCGGGTCAGTTGAATCACCACGTCCAGGGCCGCGCAGATCATCTGCCGCAAGGTGCGCTCGGCCACCTGGCGCCCGGTCAGGCCCACCAGGGTTTCCAGGCGCAGCAGGGCGTCCTGGGCATTGTTGGCGTGCACGGTGCTCATGGAACCGTCGTGGCCGGTGTTCATCGCGGTCAGCACATCGAGCACTTCGACGCCGCGGATCTCGCCGAGGATGATCCGGTCCGGCCGCATCCGCAGGGCGTTGCGGATCAGGTCGCTGGCCTTGACCTCGCCATGCCCTTCGGCGTTCGGCGGCCGGGTTTCCAGGCGCACCACATGGGGATGGCCCAGCTGCAGCTCGGCCACGTCCTCGATGGTCACCAGGCGTTCGTGGGGGTTGATCAACTGGCTGAGAATATTCAGCAGGGTGGTCTTGCCGGTGCCGGTGCCGCCGCTGATCAGGATATTGCAGCGCTTGCCCACGGCCTCCTGGACGAACTCGAAGATGGCCTGGTCGATGGTCTGCATGGCCATCAGGTCGCTGCTCCTGAGCATGTCCTTGCGGAATTTGCGGATCGACAGGCAAGGGCCGTCCAGAGCGATGGGCGGAATGATTGCGTTGACCCGGCTGCCATCGGGCAGGCGCGCATCGACCATGGGCGAGGACTCGTCCAGGCGCCGGCCCAGGGGCGCGAGGATGCGTTGCATGACCCGCTCCACGTGATGGGCATCGATGAAGCGCAGGTCGCTCTGGTGCAGGACACCATCGCGCTCGACGAACACCCGGTGCGGGCCGTTGACCAGGATCTCGGTCACCGCCGGATCGCGCAGCAAGACTTCCAGGGGGCCGAAACCCGTGAGTTCGTCCACCAGTTCTTCGGCCAGGCGTTCCATCTCGTAGCGGGAAATCGCCAGGTGCATGCGGGCGATGTATTCGGCCACTTTGTCGGTGACGAATTGCGCCAGGTTCTGGCGCGAGCCCTCCAGCAGGTTTTTTCCGGACTCCTCGATGGCGTCGATGATGTAGCGATGCATCACCAGCTTGAGGCCTTCGTGGTTGGCGGTCCCGGCGAGGTCGCGTATGGGCGCGCCGAACAGTTTTTCTCCGTTCATCGTCCACCTCGCAACCGTTCGAACCAGCCCGGCCTGGGCCCGGCCTGCGCCGTTTCGGAGCGTTTGGCCAGGCGTTCGCCCAGGGCCTTCAGGCCTTGGGTCAGGGGGTCGCGGGGCGCCATTTCAAACAGGGTCACCCCCTGGTTCTTGGCATTGAGGCGCACCTCGGGGCAGTTGGCCAGGACCGCGATGACTTCCAGGTCGAAGGTCTTGCCCAGGGTGTCGGAATCCGGCGTGACGCCGCGCAAGTAGTGATCCACCAGCAGGCGCGCGTGTTCCAGTTTCAGGCCTCGGGCGCGCCACAGGTTCAGCACCGCCAGGTTGCGCCGGCAGTCGAGGACGTTCTGGTCGACGCACCAGATCAGCTTGTCGCAGTGGCTGACGAAAGTGCGTAGCGCCTCGCTGTCCGGCTGCCCGGTCAGGTTCACCACAATGTGCTGGAAATGCTGGCGCAGGGCATTGAGGAGCATGTACAGCTCGGCGGCGCTGGTGCGCTCCAGGGGGTCGTCGTTTTCGGCGTAGGCGAGGATGCGCAGGCCCGCATCGGTGCTGGTGAAGGCGCTGTCGATCAGGGTCGCATCCAGGCGGCGCAGGTGCCGCAGGGCGTCGCCGAAATGGAAGGAGCTTTCCAGACCCAGCAACGCCAGGCTATCGCCGCGGGGCAAGCCGAGGTCGAGCAGCAGGGTCTGCTGGCCTAACCTTTGCACCACCAGGGCCAGGTGATTGGCGATCAGCGCGCCGTCGACGCTGGCCTGGGTGCCATACAGGACGGTAAGGCCGCCGCCCTGGGTGCTGGGGGTGACCGCCGGCAGGCGTTTGCTCAAGCGCCGGACCAGCCCGCCTACCTCGCTGGGGCGCGAGCCGTAGGCGACGAAGTCCCGTGCCCCGGCGCGCATGGCGTTGAGCACCAGCTGGTTGTCCATGCCGTCGCCGAGGGCAACCACGGCCAGCATCGGCTTGGCTTCCAGGGCGCCTTCGATCAGCGCGCTCTGGGCGACCAGGTGCTCGCGATCGAGGCCGACGAACACCAGGTTGGCGAAGGTCACGTCGACCAGGGCCAGCAGTTCGTCAAGGCTGCCGCTGCCGGCACTGACGACTTGCCCCAGGGGCGCCAGTGCACCCTGCAACCACTCCAGGTCAGTGGCGTTGCGGGTGATGGCAAGAAAGGTTTGGCTCAGGTTCTGACTCATTGCGGTAACCCACTGCGTTTATCGAAGCCAGCGTTTCCCGGGAGCAGCAGGGTCGGGATCGGGGTGGCGCGGGACGGCATGGAACGACTGCGCATGAAGAGACATCCTTGCTCGATCAGGGTGTACGTTGGGTGACCTGGTTGCCGCGGATGACCTCCACCGCCGGCCGCGGCTCGGCGGCGGGGCCCGTCGGCGATGGGCCCTTGGGAGCCGTGCCCAGCGCCAGTTGGGTGAACTGGAACAGGTTGCCGTTGCTGGTCTTGAGATGGGCGGCGGCGGCCGTTTCTCCCGCCCAGTAGCGGGCCAGCCGTTGTTCGTCGCTGCTGCGTACGGCCAGGCGCAAGGTGCCGACCTGGGTGGCCAGCATCAGCCGGCTGAGCAAGGCTTCCGGTACGGCCAGGATCACGGTGCGGGCGGCGAGCCGGCGCTGGTCCTGTTTGAGCCGGTCGTCGCTGCCGGTGGCGGAGGTCGGCGTGCCATCGTTGGTGAGCCCGAGCTGGTCGCCCACTGCCAGCACCCGCATGGCGGGGACGGCCACCTGGGCCGATTGCTGCAGGTTGTTGGCGTCCTGGCGCAGGAACAGCAAAACGTCGACGTAGTCCCCGGGCACCAGTTGGCCGGCGGCGCCAATCACTTCGTCCACCGCGACCGCCAGGGCGCGCTCGTCGGGGCGGATCATGCGGGCCAGCGAGCCCCCGGCCTTGAAGCTCTCTTCGTTGAGCCAGGTCCCGGCGCGCAGTGGCCGCCAGGGAGTGCGGCCGACGGCCTGGTCCAGGCTGGTGAGGCTGCCGGCGGGGACGACCTGGAGTTTTTCCAGGCGCAGGTCGGCCGCGGTCAGGGCCACGAAGGGCGGCACGTCGCGGCTCAGCACCACGATGGGCTGGCGGGTCTGGTCTTCGGCATCGGCAAGGGTCTTGTCCACCACCGTCGGGGTGGGTTGGGCGATGGGAGTGGGGGATGGCTCCGGTTTACGGCTGAGCATCAGACCCCAATAACCGACAACAAGGGCCCCGATCAGTAGCAGTCCTGCAAGGACCATGGTGACGCGACTGTTCATGACGGCTCTCCCTTTCCTGCTGCGCCTGTCAGTCCTGCTTATGCATGAGTTGATTTGGCGATCAGGCAGCTATGAACATCAACGATTTTGCTATTTGACGGTAGTTGAGCCGGAACGAAATGCCATCATCGAAAAAAAATAACGCCATAAAACCTGAGCAGTGCTAAAGGGTGGATTTTGGGCGCCAGTCGTCCAACTAATACTTAGTGATTAGTTGTTTCTTACAGTTGTTGCTCCGGGCTTTGTTGACAATGCTCTGGTGGCACAGAGGCATGACGTTGCCGTGTTTTACATCTGTGTCCTAGCGTTCCAGGGAGAAGTCCGATGATCCTTCAATACCTCTTGCTCAGAGCCCGTCTTTTCTTCAAGCGCACCGAGGGTGCCTCCGCCATCGAATACGCGATCATCGTGGCGATGGTTGCTGTCGTGGTCGTGGCTTTCGTGACCCCGATGGGGGACAGGGTGCTGGCGATTTTCAACAGCGTTCTGACCTCTCTGGGCGGCGACACCGTGACTCGCCCAGCCCCTTGATGGATTGACCACGAGGTTTATTGCCTGTCGTGAGTGGCGCGTCATGTTCGGCTCGATAACCGTTTCTTAAGGTATTCCCCATGAGCGCCTCTCCAGCCCCTCGCCCGCAGCTACTTCTCGTGGACGACGAAGAGGATGCCCTGCTCGAGCTGGCCGAGCTGCTGGAAGGGGAAGGCTTCTGCTGTTTCACCGCGACCTCGGTCCAGCTGGCCCTGGCCCATCTCACCCGCCATCCGGACATCGCGCTGGTCATCACCGACCTGCGCATGCCGGAGGAGAGCGGCCTGTCGCTGATCAGGCGCCTGCGGGAACACACGGCCCGGCAACACCTGCCGGTGATCGTTACCTCGGGGCATGCCGACATGGACGACGTCAGCGACCTGCTGCGCCTCCAGGTGCTGGACCTGTTCCGCAAACCCATCTACCACCTGCGCCTGCTGGAAACCCTCAACACCCTGTTCCCGCAGCCGCGCCTGCATCCGCTCGGTCCCTGAACCTTCCTGGTCTTTGCGCCGCCCTGTTTTTGACGCCGTCGGTTTGACTTTGTGGTGGTATCAAAATGATGGCTCCTGTACATTGCCCGCCGCTTGTCCAGGTGTCTTGCCGACAAGTTGGCAGGGAAGCCTGAAAGACGCTGGGGTGCCTGCCGAAACCCGTCGTTTGCGTTTCTGGAAGGGACCTCCCATTGAACACTTCACTCCTGCGCCGTTCGCTGCTGGCGCTGTCCGTGGCTGCCGCTGCGGCCCATGTTTCATCCTCGATTGCCGCGGACCTGAACTACGACCTCGGTGGCGGTGCCTTGAGCAGCACCCTGCAAACATTCGACAACGTGCTGCTGAGCGGGACGTCGCAGAACACTGGCGTGGATTTCAGAGGGGTGAGGGTTCAAGGCCGTTTTGTCAATGAGGGCACGGTCAATCTCAGCAGCGGCTCGACCCGTGCCGGGTTGTTCTTCTCTTCCCAGGGGCCGGCCGTTTTTTCCATGGGGCCGACCGTTTCGACCTTTACCGGCGACTTCATCAACCGAGGTTCGATCAGAATCGCGGGCCTGGACGAGTCCACCGCGCCGAGTGGCATCCTGCATTCCCTCGACCGGATCGGTGGCAACCTGATCAACGAAGGCGATATTGCCGTGACGGCCACGGGGGGCGCGGGCCTGGACTTCTATCTGTCGACCATCACCGGCCAGGTACTCAACAAGGGGACGATCTCGGTCAATGGGGAGGACTCCTATGGCCTGCTGGTGTTTTCCACGCTGTCTGGTATCGACAACAGCGGGACCATCACCGCCCGCGGGACAAACGCCAAGGGCATCGAAATTGAAAGCACGACTTTCACCGGGGCCGCAGGCAGCCAGATCAACAACAGCGGTACGATTTCGGCCGACGGTATCGGCATCCATGTGATCAGCTTCGCCAATTACACTTCGCTGCTTTCTATTACCCAGACGGCAGGCCTGATCGAGGGCGGTACCGCAGCGATCCAGGCCGATCAGCCGCGCGTCTTTTTCCACTGGGAAGGGGGGCAGGTCAAAGGCGATCTGCTCGGGCTTTCCGGGGTGCTGGTCAAGGGCGACGTGAACTTCGATGGCTCGACCATCCGTGCCGGATACGTGGATATCGACGGCGGTCGCCTGACCCTGCTGCGGCCGCAGACCACCATCGATGGCGAACTCGACCTGGACTCTTCGACCGCCATCCTGCGCTTGCTGCTGGACAACGGCACCCACCCGGCAACGCCGATCCTGAAGGTCACGGGCGCTACCTATCTCAGCGAGGGCAGCCGCATCGAGCTGGCGGCGCGCTCCAACGATTTCCGTACCGGCGCCGATGGCACGCGCTACACCCTGATCAACACCGGCAGTTGGGAAGAGCCGCAGAACGTGAACGTGGTGTCGTCCTCCGCGCTGCTGGAAGTCAAGAACTTCGGCATCGAAGGCAACGACCTGAAGGCGCTGGTCGCGACCAAGAACGAGGCGGTCGTCGAAGAGAACATCATCAAGGCCGACGGCTCGCAAAACGCGGCGAACGCGATCAAACCGCTGTCGAGCAGCCTCATGTCGCGGCTCGACGAAAACGATCCGGTGTTCCGCGCCTTTGCCTCGGCCTCCACCGATGCCGAGCTGGCCAGGCTTGCCGAGTCCCTGAGCCCGGATGTCAGCCGTGGCGTGATTCATGCCGCCACCAGCAGCCAGACGCTGGTCACCAACGTCCTCAACCAGCGCTCCAGCCGCGCTCGCAATCGCCTGTCTGCAGGCGCCGCGCCGCTTGAGAAGGGTGTCTGGCTCCAGGCGCTGTCCAGCGACGCCGACCAGGGCCGTCGCCACGGCGTCGAGGGTTATGACGCCAACAGCCACGGTATCGCCGTGGGCGCCGATGGCCAGTTCAATGCCGACACGACCCTGGGCCTGGCCTACAGCTACCTGGACAGCGACGTCAAATCCTCCAATGGTCACAAGACCGATGTCGCCGGCCACGCGCTGACCTTGTATGGCGACTGGACCCACGACAACTTCTTCGTCGACGCCTCGTTGATGTACGGCTGGAACGACAACCAGTCCAAGCGCTACGTCGCCGGCACTCGCGCCAAGGGCGATTACGACAGCGAGATCTTCGGCGCCAATGTGCTGGCCGGCTACAGCCTGCGTCTTGATCGGCGCCTGCTGCTCGAACCGCAGATCGGTGCCCGTTACGCCAACGTGATGATCGATTCGTACCGCGAGAAGGGCAGTTCGGCGGCGTTGAATGTCGCCAGCCAGCGTTATGAAGTGGGCGAGATGGGCGTCGGTGCGCGCCTGGCGGGGGCTTTCGATCTGGGCCAGGGCAGCCTGGAACCGGAAGCCAGGGTCATGGCCTGGCACGACTTCATCGGGGACCGGGCCAGCACCACCTCGACCTTCGTCCTGGGCGGTACGCCATTCACCACCAGCGGCGCCTCGCCGGTCCGCGACAGCTATGAAGCGGGCCTGGGCGCGACCTATCGCCTGGGGGCCTGGAGCCTGGGGGCTTCGTATGACTACGTGACCAAGACGGACTTCTCCGCCGATACTTTCACCGCCAAGGTGCGCTACGACTTCTGAGGCGCGCCTGAACAAAACGACCCGCCTGCGAGCGGGTCGTTTTTTTTCGGGAGGCTTACAGCTGGTAGCTGAAACTCAGGCTGAAGCGCGGGTTCCGGTTGTGGGTGTCCAGGGCTTCATCGGACATGGCCTTGGCCGCTTCGAGGGCGATGTTGTAGTACTTGGCATCGCCAAGGCGCAGGCCGACGGCGGCCGATGACAGGTTGCTGTCCTGGACCGGCAGTTCGTTGAACCAGCTGCGCGAGCGGTCCAGCACCACATAGGGCTGGAGGATGCGCAACCAGCGACCTTCACGGTTGAAGCTGTAGTTCACCTCGTACGCCACCCCCCAGCCCTTGTCGCCCGAAGCCTGGTCGTCGGGGTAGCCGCGACCGAAGTTCTGCCCGCCGAATACCGCGCGTTCGCTGTCGGGCAGGTTGTCGCGGGTCCAGTACAGGGCCGCGGATAACACGCCTTGCCAATTGTCGAAGAACTTGTCGCTCTGCACGCCGGACAGGCGCGTGCGGAAGAAGTCCAGGTCATACAGGCTGTTGTTGGTGTTCGCGCCCATGGCGTCGAGGCCCTGGTACACCCCGGCACTGAGAATCCGCAGTTGTCGGGCGTCGGCCTTGCGCCAGTCGCCCTCGAAGGCCAGGGCGCGGATATCGGTTTTTTCCTCGACGCTGAGGGGGTAGCCCAGCACCTGGTAACGGGTCTTGTCGTCGACCGCATACAGGCGCGAACCCAGGGTCAGCAGCTCGTTCGGCGCGGCGATCACCGGATGGCTCAGGCCGATGGAGTAACGGTCGTTCTCGCGGTGCGGCTTGAGTTCGAGACCGTTGCTGAGCCGCACGTTGGTCCCGGGGTCGGCGCGGTAGCGCGAGCCGTACAGGCTCAACTGCGTGCCCTCGGCATTGAGAAACTGGCTGTAGTCCAGGCGGTAGTAATGCTCGTGATCGTCCCCCGGCGGGAACAGGCCGCTGATGCTCACCTGCTCGCCCATGGCGGTTTGCGAGTTGCTGCTCAGGGCCAGCAAGGCCTGCATGCCGTTGCGATTGTCGTCGGTGGTGTTGAGGCTGCTGGTGAAGGGTTTGCGGCTGGCCTGGGCAATCAGGTAGGCCGCGCCGTCGGTGGTTCCCGGCGGCGGCACCTGGGCCTGCAGGGTGACTCCGGGAATGCGGCTCATCAGCGTGGTGTAGTGCTCGAAGGTCTTGCGCGTCAGCGGTCGTTCGGCCTTGAGTTTTTCCACCAGCCTGGCGAGGTAGGCCGAGACCGGGCCGATATCGCCCTGCAACTGGTAGTCCTTGATGTAACCCTCCACCAGCACCACGCGTACCGTGCCCTGATCGAAGCTTTGCTGCGGCAGGAACGCGTAGGACAGCAGGTAGCCGTCCTGTTGGTAGCGGCGGGTGATTTCCCGGGTGGCTTCGATCAGTTGCGCCAGGGTGCTCTCATGGCCGATCAGCGGCTGGTAGATCGCTGCCAGTTCGTTCAGCGGGTAGAGGGTGCCGCCTTCGATCTGCACGGTGCTGACCTTGACCCGGGTACTCATCGTCAGGGGCTGGGCCTGGGGTGCGGTAGGTTCGGTCAGCTTCGGCGCGGGCGTCCTGGGGCGATAGGCGTCGGCCGGCAGGTTGGGCACTGGCAGGTTGCGGATGGTTTCGTTGCTATTGAGAAAGCTGGGAAGGTTGTCGGCGTGGGCGTATGAGCAAAGGGACACTAACAGCAGGGGAGCCAAAGCGCGCATAGGACACTCCATGGTCAGATCGCAGCAACGCAGGAGAGACTTCGATAGGCGCGCTTGTCAGGATCTGTGCCTTGATCAAGGACTGCCACCGTCATGCTCCAGACAAGAAAAAGACGAGAGACCCAAGCGAATCTCTCGTCTCCAACCAAGCGTAGGCGCTGTAGGTAGGGCCGTCGAACGGCCAGGTGCAAATCCTAGCGGGTGCCGCCCAGGGTGCCGGTCAGGCCGCCGAGCACGCCGCCCAGGCTGCCGCCGGTACTGGTTGTACCGCTGGTGGCGGTGGTGCCTTCGACCAGGCCGCCGACTGTACTGACGGTGGTGCCCAGGGTGTTGACGGTATTGCCGACGGCGGCGATCACCGGGTTGGGGGCGCTGGCGGTGATGGTGCCGCCGGTGCTGCTGACGGCGCCGCCGACTTGGGTGATCAGGCCGGTGACCGGGCTGCTCACGCCGGTGCTGCCGGACACCTGTTGGGTGAGCCCGCCGACGGCACTGGTGACCGGGTTCAGGGCCGCGCCGACGGTGGCGCCGACTCCGGCCAGAGGTGCGGTCGTGGTGGTGTTGGCGACGCCGGTGCCGCCCAGGGCGCCACCGACCGAGGCCACGACGTTGCCGACCGAGGCACCGCTGGTACCGGCGGCACTGCCCAGGCTGCTGGTGTTGCCGGCATTCAGGCCGGTGCCCAGGTTGACCACCGCGCCGCCCACGGTTTCCAGCACACCGGTGCCGCCGACCCCGGGCAGTCCGCCGCTGCCGGTGCCGCTGGTGGTGGCCAGGCCGCCGGCGGTGCCGGTGGTGGTCGCGACATTGTTCAGTGCGCCGCCCAGGGTGCTGGTCACTGGGTTGCCGCCGCCGGCAGCGGTGATGTTGTTGCCCAGGGTATCGACGACGCTGCCGACGCGACCGACCAGCCCTTCGGTCGGGCTGCCCAGGCCGGTGGTAGTGCCTACTTTGCCGGTCAGACCCTCCGCCAGGGTGACTACCGGCACCAGCAGGTTGTTGCCCACGCCGTTGGTCGCGGAGCCCAGCGCGCCGCTGCTGGTCACGGTGCTCAGGGTGTCGCCGAGCATGCTGACCCGGCTGCCGGCGCCATCGAGTAGCGGTGCGACACGGGTGACCACGCCGCCCACCAGGGGAATGCTGCTGGTCGAAGTGGCCAGTTTGCCGCTGAGGTCCGAGACACCATTGCCGAGGTCCGTGACCACATTGCCCACCGTGGCCGTGGTTCTGCTCAAGGCCTGGGGATCGCTGCCCAGTTGGCCGAGGCCATTGGTCAAGCCGTCGCCCACGGTGCCGACCACATTGCCGCCGGTATTCACCGCGCTTTGCAGCACTCCGCCAGCCACGGGAAGCGGAGCCACGGCGTCGCCGAGGGTACTGACGCCATCGCCGACGCCGGTGATGGTGGTGCCGAGGTCGGAGACCAGGTTCGACGTCACCAGTGGATTGCTGGGGGTGGTGGGGTCAGTCGGGTCGGTTGGGTTGGTGGGGTCGGTCGGATCGGTGCCGCCACCCCCCGTGCCACCGGTACCGCCAGTGCCACCTGTACCCGCGGTCCCGCCTCCGGTTCCGCCGCCAGTACTGCCTGTGCCGCCGGTGCCTGCCGTTCCGCCGCCGGTGCCACCGCTACCGCCCGATCCATCGCCCGACCCGCCAGAGCCACCGGCGCCACTGTCGGAGCCTGCGGTGCTGTCGGTCGAGGAGCTGCCGGAGCTGCTCTTGTGGCCGCCACCGCCGCTGCTGCAACCGGTCAGTCCGAGGGCCAGGGCCAGGGCCAATGCTGTGCTTGTTTTCAACCAGACTTGAGTGTTCATGAGAGAGATTCCTTGCACCTGTTACAACGTTTTGTTGTTTTCGATAACTCCCCGGTTCTGTCGCCGGAGATGTTTCGTCCGTTGTGGCTATAAAAGGCTCAAGTGCTCTTTCCCACCATTCTCAACTTGGTATTAACAACTTATATATCGACGGTTTCTGCCCCCGCGCAGGGACTAATACCAAAGGTGTGCTGGAGCGGTGGGTTGTTTGAAAATCGTTCTAAATCAGATGGTTGTATTTTTTAGGCGCGAGGCGGTGGGGGCCGTTGAACGAAAGTTATATATATACAATTAATGGTTTCTCGACGTCGCCGCGGATCTGGCCTCAACCTGCCTTATAATCCGCAACCCGTTTTTTCTGGAGAACTTTATGCCTGCTCCTGTCTGGTGGCTGCTGTGCCTGCCGGTGATTGCCGGTGCTTTCTTACCCCTGCAAGCGGGGATCAATGGCCAATTGGCCAAGCAGGTTTCCAGCGTGCTGGCGGCGGCGCTGATTTCGTTTTTCGTCGGCACCGTGGCCCTGCTGATCCTGGCCCTGGCCCAGCGCGAAGTGCCGAGCCTGAATGTCTTGAAGGGCCTGACCTGGTGGCACTGGAGCGGCGGCCTGCTCGGGGCGTTTTTCATCGCCACCGCAGCGTTCGCCGGGCCGCGGATAGGCGCCATGCTGTTCATGGCCCTGGTGCTGGCCGGGCAGCTTGGCATGGCCATGACGCTGGACCATTTCGGCTGGGCGGGTTTTCGCGAGTCGCCCATCAGTCTCGGCAAGGTGGCCGGGCTGCTGTTGATCCTGGTGGGGGTGTTGCTGATTCGTCGCGGTTGAGGCGGGCTCAGGCCAACGGCTGCCAATGCCCGCGCATATGCTCCAGGTCGCCCGCGCCGGTCAGGCGCAGCTCGCCACGGGAGCCGGCGGCGCTGGCCAGCAGGCTCACTTCGCCGGGCAGGCGTACCGGCTTTCTGAAGTCCACGGCGATCTCGATATTGGCCGCCGGCAGATGCTCGCTCAACGCCGCCAGGGTTCGCGCCTTGTTCCATAAGCCGTGGGCGATGGCCTGGGGAAAGCCGAACAGCCTGGCGCTCACGGCGCTCAGGTGGATCGGGTTGTAGTCGCCGGACACCCGGGCGTAACGCCGGCCGATATCGGCGGGGGCCTGCCAGCGGGTCAGCTCGCTGAGCATGGCGGCGGCCTGAGTGTCGTCGGCCGGAGCCTCGCCCGGCAGTTCCACGCCCCGGCAGAGCATCCGGCTTTGCCCCTCCCACAGCGGCCCGAGGGCGTCGTCGGCGCTGGTCAAGAGGTCGAAGACCGCGCCCTTGGCATGGGGCTGCAGGTTGTCCACGCGCACCCCGATGCTCAGGTTGCCGACGCCACCCATGGGGCGCAGCACGCGAATCCGGTTGGCCAGGTGGATCAGCCCCAGCAGCGGGAAGGGGAAGTCCCGGGCGGTCAGCAATTGCATCTGCAGGGCGAACGCCAGCACATGGGGATAGGTCGGCGGCAGCAGGCCGTTCTCGGTAAAGCCGCAGACCTGGCGATAGGCCGCAAGCTTCGCCGGCTGTACCCCTACCTGGCAGCGCAGACCGTCCGGCGGCAGCTGGGTGCCGGTGATCCGACGGCGGGTCGCGGCCTTCCAGTACAGCTCGGGCAGGCTTGGCTGGGTCTTCAGTTCATGCCAGTGCTGGTTCATGTTCAGGCTCCCAATACACTTTGCCCACAGACCCGCAGCGCCTGCCCGGTGATCGCGCCGCTGCCCGGCTGGCCGAGCCAGGCCACGGCTTCGGCGACGTCCTGGGGCAGGCCGCCTTGCCCCAGCGAGCTCATGCGCCGCCCGGCTTCGCGCAGGGCGAACGGAATGCGCGCGGTCATCTGGGTCTCGATAAACCCTGGGGCCACGGCGTTGATGCTGATGCCACGCTCCCGCAGCCGCGGTGCCCAGGCCTGGGCCAGGCCGATCAGCCCGGCCTTGCTCGCCGCGTAGTTGGTTTGCCCGCGGTTGCCGGCGATGCCGCTGATGGAGGCCAGCAGGATCACCCGGCCGTTGTCGTGCAGGGTGCCGCTGTCCAGCAGTGCCTTGGTCAGCACCTGCGGGGCCTCGAGGTTGACCGCCAGCACCGCGTCCCAGAATTCCGGCGTCATGTTGGCCAGGGTCTTGTCGCGGGTGATCCCGGCGTTGTGCACCACGATATCGATGCCGGCCGGCAAGTGCTCCACCAGCCGGGCCGTCGCCTCTTCGGCGCAGATATCCAGGGCGATGGCGCGACCGCCGAGGCGTGCGGCCAGGGCTTCGAGCTCGGTCTTGGCGGCGGGGACGTCCAGCAGCACCACCCGGGCGCCGTCCCGGGCCAGGGTCTCGGCGATCGCCGCGCCGATGCCGCGCGCCGCACCGGTGACCAGGGCCCGGGCGCCGGACAGCGGCCGGGTCCAGTCCTGGACCTGAGCGCTACAGGCGTTCAGGCGGATCACCTGGCCGGATATATAGGCGCTCTTGGGCGAGAGGAAAAACCGCAGGGCGCCTTCCAGCTGGCCTTCGGCGCCTTGACCTACATACAGCAGTTGCAGGGTGGCGCCGCGACGCAACTCCTTGGCCAGCGAACGACTGAACCCCTCGAGGGCGCGCTGGGCGCTGGCGGCGAACGGGTCGTCGAGGGTTTCCGGCGCCCGGCCGAGAATCACCAGGTGGGCGCAGGGCTCGAGGTTCTTCATCAGCGGCTGGAAAAACTCGCGCAACTGCTTGAGCTGATCGGTCTGCAGCAGGTCGCTGGCATCGAACACCACGGCCTTGAGCCTGGGGCCGTGGCCGGGAATCCAGGCACTGGCGAGGCTTGGATCGGTGCCGTAGCTGTAGAGGCTCTCGGTCAGCCGCGGGGCGATGGCGCCGACCTGCTGCGTCAGCGGCCCGCCGCCGATCAGCAGCGCGCCTTCGACCGGGCGCATGCGACCGGCTTGCCAGCGCTCCAGCCGCACCGGCGACGGCAGGCCGAGGGCGCCGACCAGGCGGTGGCCGAGCGGCGTGTTGGCAAAGTCGATGTAACGGTCTGCCATGGAACACTCTCCATTCAGGCTGTCTGAAAACTACTGCGCTCGACAATACTGCGTTAAAAACAGGCTCGGAATGCTCATTTAGGTGCCTAAACTCCGCTTCCTCGCCTGTTTTTGCCTTGTCTTGCCTTCGCTCGCTACATTTTCAAACAGCCTGATCACTGGGATTCAAAGGGTGGACCGCAAAGCTCTTCCGATCGTTTGATCCGGGCGATACGACCTACGCTTGTCGGTTGTGCCACTCAAAGAATAGGGAGCTTTCCATGACTCAGCTGCGTCGTGTTGCGATTATCGGCGGCAACCGCATCCCCTTTGCCCGCTCCAATGGTCCGTACGCCACCGCGAGTAACCAGGCGATGCTCACCGCGGCGCTGGAGGGCCTGATCGAACGCTACGACCTGCACGGCCTGCGCCTGGGGGAAGTGGCCGCCGGCGCGGTGCTCAAGCATTCACGGGATTTCAACCTGACCCGCGAATGCGTGCTCGGTTCGCGCCTGTCGCCGACCACCCCGGCCTACGACATCCAGCAAGCCTGCGGCACCGGCCTGGAAGCGGCGTTGCTGGTGGCCAACAAGATCGCCCTGGGGCAGATCGAATGCGCCATCGCCGGTGGGGTCGACACCACCTCGGACGCGCCGATCGGGGTCAACGAAGGGCTGCGCCAGATCCTGCTACAGGCCAATCGCGGCAAGACCCTGGGCGACAAACTCAAGAGCTTCCTGCAACTGCGCCCTGGCCACCTCAAGCCGGAACTGCCGCGCAACGGCGAGCCGCGCACCGGTTTGTCCATGGGCCAGCATTGTGAGCTGATGGCCCAGACCTGGAGCATTCCCCGGGCCGAACAGGACCAGTTGGCGCTGGAAAGCCACCAGAAAATGGCCGCCGCCTATGCCGAGGGCTGGCACGACGACCTGATGACTCCTTTCCTTGGCCTGACCCGCGACAACAACCTGCGCGCGGAGCTGACCCTGGAACAACTGGCCGCGCTGAAACCGGTGTTCGAGCGCAGCGCCAAGGGCACCCTGACCGCGGGCAACTCCACCCCGCTGACCGATGGCGCCTCCCTGGTATTGCTGGGCAGCGAGGAGTGGGCCAAGGCGCGTGGCTTGCCGGTCCTGGCCTATCTGCGCGACGGCGAAGCGGCGGCGGTGGATTTCGTCAACGGCGCGGAAGGGCTGCTGATGGCGCCGGCTTATGCGGTGCCGCGCCTGTTGGCGCGCAACGGCCTGACCCTGCAGGACTTCGATTACTACGAAATCCACGAGGCCTTTGCCGCCCAGGTGCTGTGCACCCTCAAGGCCTGGGAGGACGCCGACTACTGCCGGACCCGCCTGGGGCTGGACGCGCCCCTGGGCGCTATCGACCGCGGCCGGCTGAATGTCAAAGGCAGTTCGCTGGCCGCCGGGCATCCGTTCGCCGCCACCGGCGGGCGCATCCTCGCCAATCTGGCGAAGCTGTTGGAGGTGGCGGGGCAGGGGCGTGGGCTGATCTCGATCTGCGCCGCCGGTGGCCAGGGCGTGACGGCGATTGTCGAGCGCTGAGGTGTTTCGGCGGTGACCGCCTCGATCGCAAACAAGCTCGCCCCTACAAGGGGCGAGTACTCCTTGTAGGGGCGAGGTTGTCTGTCAGGCCTTGAACCGACGCACCAGGGCGTCCAGCTCATTGGACAGGCCCACCAGGCTCTGCGAATCCAGGCGCGCCGAGTTCGCCAGTTCCGCCACCAACTGTGCATCGCCGTGGATCTGGCTGATGTGCCGGTTGATGTCTTCGGCCACCTGATGCTGTTCTTCGGCGGCGGTGGCGATCTGGGTGTTCATGTCGCGGATCACGTCCACCGACTCGCGGATCTGGCCGAAGCTCTCGCGGGCCAGGCCGATGCGGTTCACCGACTCCTGGGAAACCTCCAGGCTGGCATGCATCTGCTGGGTCACGGCGCTGGTGCGCTTGGCCAGGTTGCCCAGCAGGCTGTCGATTTCCGCGGTGGAGTCGGCGGTGCGCTTGGCCAGGGCGCGGACTTCGTCGGCGACCACGGCGAAGCCCCGGCCCTGCTCGCCGGCCCGCGCCGCTTCGATGGCGGCGTTGAGTGCCAGCAGGTTGGTCTGTTCGGCAATGGAGCGGATGGTGCCGAGAATCGACTGGATGTCGTTGCTGTCGCGTTCCAGTTGCTGCATCGACTGCGCCGACTGTTCGATTTCCTGGCTCAACTGGTCGACGCTGTGCACCGCGGCGTCGATCTGTTGCTGGCCTTCGCGGGCCTGGCGCTGGCCGCTGTCGGCCGAGTCGGCGGCCTGGCTGCAGGAGAGTGCGACTTCGTTGGCGGTGGCGACCATTTCGTGGAAGGCGGTGGAGACCATGTCCACTGCTTCGCGCTGGCGGCCGGCGGCTTCGGCCATGTCGTTGGAGACCTGGGTCGAGCTGTGGGAGGTGGCGAGGATACCGTGCGCCGCCTGGCCGATGCTCTGGATCAGGTTGCGGATGGCGGCCAGGAACTGGTTGAACCAGTTGGCCAGTTGCGCGGTTTCGTCGCGCCCGCGGATGTCCAGGTTGCGGGTCAGGTCGCCTTCGCCCTGGGCGATGTCTTCCAGGCCGCTGGCCACGCTGCGGATCGGGCGCACGATCAGGCTGGCGAAACTGGCGCCGACCACGGCGAAGACCAGCGCCAGGATCCCGGCGATGATCGCCACCAGCCAGGTCAGCTGGGTCGCCGAGCTCATCACCTCGCTCTGCTTGATCAGGCCGATGAAGGTCCAGCCCAGTTGCTCCGACGGCCAGACATTGGCCATGTAGCGCTCGCCGTTGAGTTCGACCTCCACCAGGCCCTTGCCGGCCTTGGCCAGTTGCGCGTAACCCTCGCCGAGGCTGCCCAGGGCCTTGAAGTTGTGCTCCGGCTGTTTCGGGTCCACCAGCACCGTGCCGCTGTTTTCCAGGAGCATCAGGTAGCCGGACTCGCCGAGCTTGATCTGTTTGACGATTTCGGTGAGCTGCTTGAGGGTCACGTCGATACTCACCACGCCGCCGGGGTTGCCCAGTTTGTTGGCGATGGTGCGCACGGTGCTGACATAGGTCGCGTCGTCCGTAGCCCAGTAGTAGGCCGCGGTGCGGATCGGCTTGCCCGGGCTGGCCATGGCGGTCTTGTACCAGGGGCGCTGTCGGGGGTCGTAGTTGTTCAGCTTGGGGTCGTCGGGCCAGGACACATAACCGCCGGCATTGGTGCCGACGATGGCATAGGCGTAGGCCGGGTGGCTGCTGCCCAGGCGTTCGAGCAGGGCGAACACCTGCTTGTCCATGTCGCCCTGGGGGATCTGCTCGGCGTTGGCGCTGCTGTAGTTCTTCAGGCTGTCGTCAGTGCCGGTGATCAGCGGCTGGGAGGCCAGGTAGTCGACGTTCTGGCTGATGCCGTCGAAGAAGATCTGCATGGCATTGCTCACCTGGCGGATCTCGCGGCCGCTGCTGTCGACGAAGTTGTCCCTGGCGTCGCTGCGCAGGTTGAGAACCACAAGGGTGGCGACCAGTACCACCGGCAGGCAGGCGATGATTGCAAACGCCCAGGTCAGTTTCTGTTTGATGTTCATCCGCGCTCCAGTTTTTTTCTTGTAGACCCACGATGTGCGAATGACTCGCGGATTGGCGGCAGCCTTGAAACCTTGCAATGGCGTGGCGTCCCTTTCGCCGGTGCCGGGTGACCCCCTGTGGTGCTGATTGCTTGCAGATTGTCGAACAAGCGTGTTCGGTTCTGATAACGTCGGCCGCCGAAAGGGAAAATTGAGGGCCGGGAAAAAGAAAAGACGGCACCTGGAAAGCCCTGGCGCTCCAGGCTCTGTGACACCGATTCCGGTCTTTGCCGCCGGGCGGTTGGCGGGGCGATCTGGCACATTGAGTGCATCTATCCGGTCGCAGGTCGGTAACCTCTCCCCGTGGTGCGAGGATTGCCGTATAACGACTGACATTCGCGTGTTGGGTAATAAAGGACCCCTGATAAAAGCTGATGAAGACTCCAAAACGCATTGAACCCCTGATCGAGGACGGTCTGGTCGACGAGGTGCTGCGCCCGCTCATGAGTGGTAAGGAAGCAGCTGTGTATGTGGTGCGCTGCGGTAAGGAATTACGTTGCGCCAAGGTTTACAAGGAGGCGAACAAACGAAGTTTTCGTCAGGCGGCCGAGTATCAGGAAGGCCGCAAGGTGCGTAACAGCCGTCAGGCGCGCGCGATGGCCAAGGGGTCCAAGTTCGGACGCAAGGAGGCCGAGGACGCCTGGCAGAACGCCGAGGTCGCGGCCCTGTTCCGCCTGGCCAACGCCGGTGTGCGGGTGCCCAAGCCGTTCGACTTCCTCGAAGGCGTGCTGCTCATGGAACTGGTGGCGGACGAGTACGGCGACGCCGCGCCGCGCCTGAACGACGTGGTGCTGGAGCCGGACCAGGCCCGGGAATATCACGCCTTCCTGATTTCCCAGATCGTGCTGATGCTGTGTACCGGCCTGGTGCACGGTGACCTCTCCGAGTTCAACGTGCTGCTGGGGCCCGACGGTCCGGTGATCATCGACCTGCCCCAGGCGGTGGACGCGGCGGGCAACAACCACGCCTTCAACATGCTGGAGCGTGACGTCGGCAACATGGCCTCCTACTTCGGGCGTTTTGCCCCGGAGCTCAAGCACACGCGCTACGCCAAGGAAATGTGGGCGCTGTACGAAGCCGGCACCCTGCACCCGGGCAGCGTCCTGACCGGCGAGTTCGCCGATCCGGAAGCGCTGGCGGATGTCGGTGGCGTGCTGCGGGAAATCGAAGCGGCGCGGCTCGACGACGAACGCCGCCGGGCCATGCGAATGGCGGACGATGCGCCACGGGGCGCGCCCGAGGAACCCCCGCCGCCACCCTGGATGCAGTGATTCACGCACAAAAAATCCGGCAGAAGCCGGATTTTTTGTGCGTGTGAATCACGTAGCCGCTGCTGCAGGCTGCGATCGGTCCGGGCGGCATTCCGTGCGCAGAGGACGCGCTTTTCCAAGCCGCTGGAAGGACCTTCGGCGCGGCTAATGGCACATGTGCGTTTCGCAGCACCCGCCCGAAGCCAGGTCCTTGAGGATCGGGCAATCCGGGCGATGGTCGCCGTGGCAGTGTTGCACCAGGTCCTGCAGGGTGTCGCGCAGCCCGGCCAGCTCGGCGATCTTGCGGTTGAGTTCATCGATGTGCTGGCGGGCCAGGGCCTTGACGTCGGCACTGGCGCGCTGGCGGTCCTGCCACAGGGTCAGCAGCTTGCCCACTTCTTCCAGGGAAAACCCCAGGTCCCGCGATCGCTTGATAAAGGCCAGGCTGTGCAGGTCGTCGTCACCGTACAGGCGATAGCCGCTGTCGCTACGATGGGCCGGCCGGAGCAGGCCGATGGACTCGTAGTAGCGGATCATCTTGGCGCTCAGGCCGCTCTTGCGGGCTGCTTGGCCGATGTTCATCGGGCGTCCTCCTGCTCTTCGGGTTTCCAGGTTTTCAACAGTAGCGCATTGCTCACCACGCTGACGCTGGACAGCGCCATGGCCGCCCCGGCCAGCACCGGGTTGAGCAGGCCGAAGGCCGCCAGCGGGATGCCGACCAGGTTGTAGACGAAGGCCCAGAACAGGTTCTGGCGGATCTTCGCGTAGGTCTTGCGGCTGATCTCCAGGGCGGCCGGCACCAGGCGCGGGTCGCCGCGCATCAGGGTGATCCCCGCGGCGTGCATCGCCACGTCGGTGCCACCGCCCATGGCGATGCCGATGTCGGCGGCGGCCAGGGCCGGGGCGTCGTTGATGCCGTCGCCGACCATCGCCACCACGTCGGTCCGTTTCAGTTCGGCGACCGTGGCGGCCTTGTCGGCGGGCAGCACTTCGGCGTGCACATTGGCGATGCCCAGGGCATCGGCGACCACCTTGGCGCTGCCGCGGTTGTCGCCGGTCAGCAGGTGGCTGCCGATCTGCCGCGCGCCCAGTTGTTGTACCGCCTGCAAGGCACCGGACTTGAGGGTATCGCCGAAGGCGAACAGGCCCAGCACCCGCGGTTGCGGTTGTTGCTCAATCAGCCAGGACAGGGTGCGGCCTTCGGTTTCCCAGGCCTGGGCCGAGGCGGCCAGGTCGCCTGCCAGCAAGCCGCTTTCTTCCAGCAGGCGCCGGTTACCCAGGGCCAGTTGGCGCCCGTCCAGGGTGCCGGCGATGCCGCGGCCGGTCAGGGACTGGCTGGCACTGACGTCGGCCACCGCCAGCTGGCGTTCGGCACACAGGTCGAGCACCGCCTTGGCCAGCGGATGTTCGCTGCCGCGTTGCAAGGCGCCGGCCAGTTGCAGCAGACGGTCGTCGTCGCCGTCGACGGCATGCAGGTGGGCGATGCGCGGGGTGCCGGAGGTCAGGGTGCCGGTCTTGTCGAAGACCACGGTGCTGACTTCATGGGCCCGCTCCAGGGCTTCGGCATCCTTGATCAGGATTCCGTGGCGGGCGGCGACGCCGGTGCCGGCCATGATCGCGGTCGGCGTGGCCAGCCCCAGGGCACAAGGGCAGGCGATGACCAGTACCGCCACCGCATTGATCAACGCGGTTTCCAGCGGCGCGCCGTACAGCCACCAGCCGATCAGCGTCGCCAGGGCCAGCAACAGGACCGCCGGCACGAACACCTGGCTGACGCGGTCCACCAGTTTCTGGATCGGCGCCTTGCCGGCCTGGGCGTCTTCCACCAGGCGGATGATCCGGGCCAGCACGGTTTCCGCGCCGAGTGCCTGGGTCTGCACCAGCAGCCGGCCTTCACCGTTGATGGCGCCACCGGTGACCTTGTCGCCGGGCTGTTTCGGCACCGGCAGGCTTTCGCCGCTGATCAGGGCTTCGTCGGCATGGCTCTGGCCTTCCACCACTTCGCCGTCCACCGGGAAGCGTTCGCCGGGCTTGACCAGCACCAGGTCGTTCAGGCGCAGGGCGCTGATCGCCACGTCCCGTTCACGGCCATCGACGACCAGGATCGCCCGTTCCGGACGCAAGGCTTCGAGGGCGCGGATGGCGCTGGCAGTCTGGCGCTTGGCGCGGCTTTCCAGGTATTTGCCCAGCAGCACCAGGGCGATCACCACGGCCGAGGCCTCGAAGTACAGGTGCGGCATGCTGCCGGCCGGGGCGACGGCCCATTGGTACAGGCTCAAGCCATAACCGGCGCTGGTGCCCAGGGCCACCAGCAGGTCCATGTTGCCGGCGCCGGCGCGCACGGCTTTCCAGGCGGCCACATAAAAGCGCGCGCCGAAGACGAATTGCACCGGCGTGGCGAGGACGAACTGCGCCCAGGCCGGCAGCATCCAGTGCAGGCCGAAGGGTTGCACCAGCATCGGCAGCACCAGCGGCAGGGCCAGCAGGATCGCCAGGATCATCGACCAGCGTTCGTGCTGCAGGCGCTGCTCCTGAGCATTGCCTTCGGGCTGTTCGGCCTGCCACAGGGTGGCGGAGTAGCCAGCCTTGTCGACGGCGGCGATCAGGCTGGCAGTGTCGACCTGCCCCAGCAGGTCGAGGTGCGCCCGTTCGTTGGCCAGGTTGACGCTGACCCGGCTGACCCCGGGCACCTTGCTCAGCGCCCGCTCCACCCGGCCGGCGCAGGAGGCGCAGGTCATGCCGCCGATGTTCAGTTCCAGGCTGTGGGCCGGCACGCTGTAGCCGGCGTCCTGCACGGCGGCCATCAGCGCCGGCAGGCTGTCGCTCGGTGCCTGGACCCGGGCCTGTTCGGTGGCGAGGTTGACGCTCACGGCCACGGCGCCTGCCACTTTGCTCAAGGCACGCTCCACCCGTCCGGCGCAGCTGGCGCAGGTCATGCCGGCAATTGGCAAGTCAAAAGTGGTTGATTCGGACATCACTGACGCTCCCTGTAAACGGTGTCTACAGGATCAACCTTGCCATGCTGGTAAGGTCAAGCGCCATGGCCCGGGGTGCTTCAATCTGTCTCAGTGGCTTCGGCTCGGGATCGTTGCCCACACCGGTTCCGGGGACGGACAGGGCTGGCGCAGGCGAGGATCCGAGGTCTCAATATTCCAGGGCGGCGGGCTTGAGGTACAGGCCGGACGGGCTCATGGCGATGCGGAACTTCAGCACATCGCCGGCCTTGAGGCGGATGTCCTGGGAACCCGGCGCCAGCATGCCCGGGTTGCAGCCCGGCATCTGTCCCGGCAGCAGTTTCAGGCGCAGCGAGACTGTGCCCGGCGGCAGGTTGAAGGACGTGGCTTGTTCCTGGAACAGCCGACCTGCCAGTTGGTCCTGAATGTACAGGCCGATTTCGCAGGAGGTGGCGACTTCCAGTCGCTCCCGGGAAATGATCAGGACGCCGTAGTCCTCGCCGGCGGCGCTGGCCGACGGGGCTGCCGCGATGAGGCCGAGGAGGCTGAACAGGCTGATAACCGACCAGCGCATGGCTGAATCTCCTAGTGTCGTGTCATTGGGGGTGAAGCTTGGCCGAGCGCGCCGACGATTTCCAGCCCGGCAGATGCATCCGGAACTTGACCTTGCCATGGTGATAAGGTCGAAACTGCCTCCAACCTCATTACAGGAGAAGCGTCATGCAAGTGTTCAATGTCGAGGGAATGTCCTGCGGTCATTGCGTCCGGGCCATCACCCAGGCGGTGCAGAGCAAGGATCCGGCGGCCAGCGTCCAGGTCAATCTCGGGGCGAAGGAAGTGGGGGTGGAAAGCCGGTTGTCCGCCGACGAGGTGATCGGCCTGATCAGCGAAGAAGGCTACCAGGTCAAGCTGGCCTGAGGCATTTGGCCGGCCTTTTTAATAGTTAGCGACCTATCGGAATGTTCAAGGCCTCCAGGCGCGGATAAACTGTCGAGCTGCCGCCCGACCTGTACCTGGATGCCTGATGAACCTTCGCACAATCCTGATTCTTGGCGCCTTGAGCGCCTTCGGCCCCTTGGCCATCGACTTCTATCTGCCGGCGTTCCCGGCGATGGCGCTGGCCTTTGGCACCGATGAAAAACATGTCCAGCTGACCCTGGCGGCCTACTTCCTCGGGCTGTCGATCGGCCAGCTGGCCTACGGTCCGGTGGCCGACCGCTTCGGCCGACGTATTCCATTGCTGGCCGGGGTCGGGCTGTTCACCCTGGCGTCCCTCGCCTGTGCCTACGCGCCGAGCCTGGAATGGCTGATCGGCGCGCGCTTCGTCCAGGCCCTGGGTGGCTGTGCGGGCATGGTGATTTCCCGGGCGGTGGTCAGCGACAAGTGCGACGCGGTGGGTTCGGCCAAGGTGTTTTCCCAGCTGATGCTGGTCATGGGCCTGGCGCCGATCCTGGCGCCGATGCTCGGCGGCCTGCTGGTGAACCTCTATGGCTGGCAGTCGATCTTCATCATGTTGACCCTGTTCAGTGCCCTGGCCGGCCTGGCGGTGGCGCTGGGCTTGCCGGAAAGCTTGCCGGCCCATGTGCCGCGCCAACCGTTGTCCGGCGCGCTGCGCCAGTACGGTCGGTTGCTGGCGGACCGGGTGTTTCTCGGCCACGCCCTGACCGGGGGCATCGCCATCGCCGGGATGTTCGCCTACATCGCCGGTTCGCCTTTCGTCTTCATCAAACTCTACGGGGTGCCGGCCGAGCACTTCGGCTGGTTCTTCGGGATCAACGCCGGGGGCTTCATCCTGGTGGCCCAGCTCAACGCCCGCTTGCTGGCCAAGCGCGGCCCGGCGTTCCTGTTGGCGCGCACGGTGTGGGTCTACCTGCTGGGTGGCCTGGCATTGCTCGTCGTCAGCTCGCTGCGCCCGGCACAACTCTGGCCGTTACTGGTGCCGCTGTTCATTTGCATTGCCAGCCTGGGCTGCATCATCCCCAATGCCTCGGCTTGCGCCATGAACGGTCAGGGCGCACGGGCGGGCAGTGCTTCGGCGATGCTCGGTTGCCTGCAGTTCAGCGTGGCGGCCGGCGCGGCGGCGTTGGTGGGCGTGTTGCACGACGGCAGCGCCGTGCCGATGGCCACGGTGATCAGCCTGTGTGGAATCCTGGTGGTGACGCTGGCGATGCTCACCCGGAGATTGCAGAACGCCCGAGCGCTGCAAGCCGCTCAGCGGTAGGTCAGCCGACGGCGCGTTGCTGGCTTTCGGGGAATCGGTGGGGGGCGTGCAGACGCGTTTCCAGGGTATTGGCGAAGGCCCGGGCTTCGGCTTCGCTGCGGAAGGTCACGGCATGCTGGTCGATTTGAACCTGCCATTGAGTGCCTGTGGATTTTGCCAATTCTTTTATCAGGATCTTCATTGCTGACCTCCTCGGGTAAAAGATTGCAGTGCAAAGGCCTCCAATATAGTCCCGAATACGGTCACAAGTATGACGAGGATCAATTGTCGGACTGACGGCATCCGGCCCCTCTGACGAGCGGGCAGGACGCCTTCCGACCCGGCGTCAGAAACCTTCCAGCACGATCTTGCCCTTGGCCTTGCCGCTCTCCAGCAGCGCATGAGCGCGCCGCAGATTGGCCGCGTTGATGGTGCCGAAATGCTCGCCGAGGGTGGTCTTCAAGGTGCCGTTGTCGATCAGTTCGGCCACGCGGTTGAGCAGGTGGTGCTGCTCCTGCATGTCCGGCGTCTCGAACAGTGAGCGGGTGTACATGAACTCCCAATGCAGCGACAGGCTCTTGCGCTTGAGCTTGGTCACGTCGAGGGTTTTCGGATCGTCGATCAGCCCCAGCCGGCCCTGTGGCGCGAGCGCCTCGACCAGTTGATCCAGGTGGGCATCGGTCTGGGTCAGGCTGGCCACGTGGGTGACGCTGGCCTGGCCGGCCTTCTTCAGCTCCTGGCTCAACGGCTGGCTGTGGTCGATCACCAGGTCGGCGCCCAGCTGGCGCACCCAGTCCTGGGTTTCGGCGCGGGAGGCGGTGCCGATGACCTTGAGCCCGGTGAGCCGGCTGGCCAGCTGGGTGAGGATCGAACCCACGCCGCCGGCCGCGCCGACGATCAGCAGGCTCTGGCCCTGATCGGCCTGGCCTTCGCTGATCTGCAGGCGGTCGAACAGCAGCTCCCAGGCGGTGATCGCAGTCAGCGGCAGGGCAGCGGCTTCGGCGAAACTCAGGCTCTTGGGCATATGGCCGACGATGCGTTCGTCCACCACGTGCCGTTCGCTGTTGCCGCCGGCGCGGGCAATCGAGCCGGCGTAGAACACCCGGTCGCCGACCTTGAACAGGCTGACCTCGCTGCCCACGGCCTTGACCACCCCGGCCACGTCCCAGCCCAGCACCTTGGCGGTGCCAGCTTCAGGCTGGACGTTCTGGCGGATCTTGGTGTCCACCGGGTTGACCGAGATGGCTTTGACTTCCACCAGCAGGTCCCGTGGGCCGGCGACCGGCTCCGGCAGTTCGATGTCTTGCAGCGACTGGGGATTGCTGATGGGCAGGGAGGCGTAGTAGGCGATGGCTTTCATCATGGGTTCTCCTGAGGGGGTATGAAGATTGGATCAGAGGATCAACAGCAGGCGCTTGAGCTCGAAATGCTCGATGGCGTCGCGGGTCTGTTGGAGAAAATGCTGGAAGTGCGGCGTGTCGTTGTGAAACGCCAGGGCGGCTTCATCGTCCCAGCGCTCCAGTACATAAAAGGTGCCTGGGTCTGCGGCATCCTGGTGCAGGTTGTAGTACTGGCAACCGGGTTCTTCCCGGCTCGGTTGCACCAGGGCGGTGAGTTCGCGCTTGAGAACGGCTTGCTGGCCGCTCTTCGCGACCAGGGTGGCGATGGCGCTAAAGGCGTGGGACATGCAGGGCTCCTCCGAGGGGCGGCGTGACGTGGGGCCGATCATTAGTCATTTCCAGCGAAGATAAAACCGGCTAAAAGAGCAGTCTCTTTCAATATTTTTTTGATAATGCCCGGTGATCCAGATGCTGCGATTCGATGACCTGCAATTGTTCGTGCGTGCCGCCGACCTCGGCAGCCTGTCCGCCGCCGCGCGGGTCATGGACCTGTCGGCGGCGGTGGCGAGCGCCGCCCTCAAGCGCATCGAACAGCAGCTTGGCGCCCGGTTGCTGGCGCGTTCGACCCGCAGCCTGCGCCTGACCGCCGAGGGCGAGGGCTTTCTCGAGTACGCCCGCGCCGCCCTGGGCAACCTGGAGGAAGGACGGCGCCTGCTGGCCAGGGGGCAGGATCAGGTCAGCGGCACGCTGCAGCTGTCCGCGCCCTCGGACCTGGGGCGCAATCTGCTGCTGCCCTGGCTCGATGAGTTCCAGCAGGAACATCCGCGGCTCACGGTCCGCTTACTGCTGGGCGACCGCATCGCCGATCTGTTTCGCCAGCCGGTAGACATCGCCCTGCGTTACGGCGAACCGGAAGACTCCAGCCTGGTGGCCCTGCCGGTCGCGCCACAGAACCGCCGGGTGCTGGTGGCCGCACCCGACTACCTGGCCCGCCATGGCGAGCCGCGTCAGCTGGAGCAACTGGCGCAGCACAATTGCCTGCTCTACATGCTCGGCAGCCGGGTGCACGACCACTGGAGCTTTTACGACGGCAAGCGCGAGGTGGGGCTGACGGTCAGCGGCGATCGTTTCAGCGACGATGCCGATGTGGTGCGCCTGTGGGCCGTGGCGGGGCGGGGGATCGCCTACAAGTCCTGGCTCGATGTGGCGGCCGATGTGCTGGCCGGGCGGCTCAAGGTGCTGATGCCGGAACTGCTCTGCGAACGGGCGCCGTTGAACCTGTTGTGCGCGCATCGAGCGCAGTTGAGCAAACCGGTGAAGCTGCTGCGGGACATGCTGCAGGTCCGCTGCAGCGAAATCTTCGCCCATTACCCGGGAGGCACCGCGGCAGCTCCATGAGCCCGGGCCACCAGCGTCGTTGCGGGGTGCGGGCAGGTCGTATCCAGCACTGAGCGGCGGCGTCGATCTTGCACACTCGATTGCAGACCATTCAATCGGGGGAGCGGGGCATGGCGAGTCAGGGATACAGTGCGGCGGAGCGTCTGGAACGCTTGCCCATCAGCGGTTATCACCGGGTCATTTTCATCATCATCGCCTTGGCGTTTTTCTTCGACTCCATGGACCTGGCGATGATGACCTTCCTGCTTGGCTCGATCAAAACCGAGTTCGGCCTGAGCACGGCCCAGGCCGGGTTGCTGGCCAGTTCGAGCTTCTTCGGCATGGTGGTCGGCGCGTCCCTGTCGGGCATGCTCGCCGACCGCTTCGGGCGCAAGCCGGTGTTCCAGTGGAGCATCGTGCTCTGGGGCATCGCCAGTTACCTGTGCTCCACGGCGCAGACGGTGGACAGCCTGACCCTGTTCCGGGTGCTGCTGGGGATCGGCATGGGCATGGAGTTTCCCATCGCCCAGTCGATGCTGTCGGAGATGATCCCGGCCAGCCGGCGCGGGCGTTACATCGCCTTGATGGACGGTTTCTGGCCGTTGGGTTTCGTCGCCGCGGGCGTGCTCTCGTACTTCCTGCTGCCGCTGATTGGCTGGCGCGACATCTTCCTGGTCCTGGCGATCCCGGCGGTGTTCGTGCTGGCGATCCGCTTTTTCATTCCGGAGTCGCCGCGCTGGCTGGAGCAGGCCGGGCGGCATGCCGACGCCGACCAGGTGCTGCGGCGGATCGAAGACAAGGTCCGCGCCTCGCTGCAACGCGCGGAGCTGCCGGAGCCGGTGAGCCTGCCCCGGGTGGAGGGTACGCCGGGGCACTTCCTTTCGGCCTTGGGCGAGATCTGGTCGCCGCACTATCGCCAGCGCACGCTGATGATCTGGAGTGTCTGGTTCTTTGCCCTGCTGGGTTTCTATGGCCTGACCTCCTGGCTCAGCGCCTTGCTCCAGCAGTCGGGGTTCGCCGTGACCCAGTCGGTGTACTACACGGTGCTGATTTCCCTGGGCGGGATTCCCGGTTTCCTCATGGCCGCCTGGCTGGTGGAGCGCTGGGGGCGCAAGCCGGTGTGCGTGATCACCTTGTTGGGCGGTGGGGTCATGGCGTTTTTCTACGGGCAGAGCGCGGTGTTCGGCGGCAACGTCGCGCTGCTGATCGGCTCCGGCCTGCTGATGCAGTTCTTCCTGTTCGGCATGTGGGCGGTGCTCTACACCTACACCCCCGAGTTGTACCCCACTTCGGCGCGGGCCACCGGTTCCGGGTTCGCCTCGGCGGTGGGGCGCATCGGTTCGCTGCTCGGGCCTTGGGTGACCGGCGTGGTGTTCCCGATGACCGGGCAGGGCGGGGTGTTCGCCTTGGGCGCCTTGTGTTTCGCGGTCGCCGCGGCGGTGGTCTGGCTGTTCGGGATGGAGACCCGGGGCAAGACGCTGGAGGAGTTGAGCGAGGGAGGGGCTTGAATACTGGACCTGTAGCCGCAGCCTTCGGCAGCGGCTACAGGTGTATTGCGGTTACGGCTTGACCAAGCGTGCATCCAGGCTGTTCTGTGCCAGGCGTTTGGCCTGGTCCTGGGTCATGCCCAGGTGGGTGTACAGGGCGTGGAAGTTCTCGGTGACGTAGCCGCCGAAGTAGGCCGGGTCGTCGGAGTTCACCGTGACCTTCACCCCGCGCTCGAGCATTTCCAGGATGTTGTGCTGGGACATGTGATCGAACACGCAGAGCTTGGTGTTCGACAGCGGGCAGACGGTCAGCGGGATCTGCTCGTCGATGATGCGCTGCATCAGTCGCTCGTCCTCGAAGGCCCGCACGCCATGGTCGATGCGCTGGATCTTCAGCAGGTCCAGGGCTTCCCAGATGTACTCGGGCGGGCCTTCTTCACCGGCGTGGGCCACAGTGAGGAAACCTTCGCTGCGAGCCCGATCGAACACCCGCTGGAACTTGCTCGGTGGGTGCCCCATCTCCGAACTGTCCAGGCCGACCGCGACAAAGGCTTCGCGGAACGGCAGCGCCTGGTCGAGGGTTTTCTGCGCTTCGTCTTCGCTGAGGTGCCGCAGGAAGCTGAGGATCAGGCCGCTGGTGATGCCCAGTTGCTGTTCACCGTCCTTGAGCGCGCTGGCGATGCCGTTGAGCACCACTTCGAAGGGGATGCCGCGGTCGGTGTGGGTCTGCGGATCGAAGAAGGGTTCGGTGTGGATCACGTTCTGCTCTTTGCAGCGCAGCAGGTAGGCCCAGGTCAGGTCGTAGAAATCCTGGGAGGTGCGCAGCACGTCCGCGCCCTGGTAGTACAGGTCGAGGAATTCTTGCAGGTTGTTGAAGGCATAAGCCTTGCGCAGGGTGTCCACATCGCTCCAGGGCAGGGCGATCTTGTTGCGTTCGGCAAGGGCGAACAGCAGCTCGGGCTCCAGGGAACCTTCGAGGTGCAGGTGCAGTTCGGCCTTGGGCAAGGCGTTCAGCCAGTCGTACATGGGTGTGATCTCATCAGGTGCCGCGTGAACATATCGAGCTCCATCATCCTGCGGCGAAAAGTTCGCCGCAAGGCTCGATGACGGGCCGGGCCCCGGTATCCCGAGGGCTGCGTGGGCGTGTCAGGTTTTTATCACGCCCGTAAAGGCAGGCATTCTACAGCCACGGTCGAGCTGTCGGGCGACCGCATTGCGGTCTGTCGCAGGCAAGCCTCGCACCTACAGTCACCATCCTCCTGTAGGTGCGAGGCTTGCCCGCGATGACGGCGGATCAGACGCCGCCAATCAACTCCCGCGCCGCCTGCCGGTGATCGGCGATCAGGCCGCGCACATCCAGCCCCTCGACCTGCCCGTCGATCACCCGCCACCGGCCGCCGACCATCACCCGGTCCGCCCGGTCCGCGCCGCACAGCAGCAAGGCCGACAGCGGATCGTGGCTGCCGGAGAAGCGCAGCTCATCGAGTTTGAACAGCGCCAGGTCAGCTTGCTTGCCCACCGCCAGTTCGCCGATATCGCTGCGTCCCAGCAATTGCGCCGAACCTCGGGTGGCCCAGCCCAGCACCCGTTCCGGGGTGATCTTCTCGGCGCCGTAGCGCAGGCGTTGCAGGTACAGGGCCTGACGGGTTTCGAGGATCATGTTGGACGCGTCGTTGGAGGCCGAGCCGTCCACGCCCAGGCCCAGCGGCGCGCCGGCGTCGGTCAGTTCCAGGGTCGGGCAGATGCCCGAGGCCAGGCGCATGTTGGAGCTCGGGCAATGGCAGATGCCGGTGCCGGCCGCGCCGAGACGGGCGACTTCATCCGGGTTGAAATGGATGCCGTGGGCCAGCCAGGTCCGCGGGCCGAGCCAGCCGACGCTGTCCAGATAATCCACGGTGCGCAGGCCGAAGCGTTGCAGGCAGAAGTCTTCCTCGTCGAGGGTTTCCGCCAGGTGGGTGTGCAGGCGCACATCGAGTTGCTCTGCCAGTTCGGCACTGGCCGCCATGATCTCTGGGGTAACCGAGAACGGCGAGCAGGGCGCCAGGGCGATCTGGATCTGCGCGCCGGCGCCGCGCTCGTGGTACTCGGCGATCAGCCGCTGGCTGTCGGCCAGGATCACCTCGCCCTGTTGCACGGTCTGCTGCGGCGGCAGGCCGCCATCCGCTTCGCCCAGGCTCATGGAGCCGCGGGTGAGCATGGCGCGCATGCCCAGTTCGCGCACGCTGGCCACTTGCACGTCGATGGCGTTTTCCAGGCCTTCGGGGAACAGGTAGTGATGGTCGGCGGCGGTGGTGCAGCCGGACAGCAGCAACTCGGCCAAGGCCACCTTGCTGGCCAGGGCAAGTTTTTCCGGCGTCAGCCGGGCCCAGACCGGGTACAGGGTTTTCAGCCAGGGAAACAGCGGCTGGTTGACCACCGGCGCCCAGGCGCGGGTCAGGGTCTGATAGAAGTGGTGATGGGTGTTGATCAGCCCCGGCAACAGCACGTGCTCGCGGGCATCGAAGACTTGTCCACAGGGCTGGGCGGGTGGCTGGCCGGCGCCAAGCACTTCGACGATCAGGCCGTCTTGCAGCACCAGGCCGCCGCGGGCGTCGAGGGCATTGCCGGTGAAAATGGCGAGGGGGTTCTTTAACCAGGTACGGGTCGCAGGCATGGTGGCCGGCTCCTCTGAAAGTGGGTTCAGGTTAGCCAGCTCAGTGTTGCCCTGTCTGCTGATCCAGGGTCGCCACGGGGGCGAGGTGCGCAGTTTACGGGGAGACCGCTGTGCGGTCTATCGCGGGCAAGCCTCGCTCCTACAAGAGGGGAGACTGTAGAAGCGAGGCTTGCCCGCGATGACCTCAGGTCAGGTATCGCTTACCAGGGAATGGTCTCGCCCTTGTAATTCACGAAGTGATGCCCGCCCTTGCCGACATAGGCATTCACCTGGGCGACCAGGCCGCGGGTGCTGGTCTCGACGTCGATGTCCGCGCCTTCGCCGCCCATGTCGGTCTTTACCCAGCCCGGGTGCAGCGACAGTACGGTCAACGGTTGTTCGAGTTGGGTCACGAAGCTGTTGGTCATGGAATTCAGGGCCGCCTTGCTGGCCTTGTACAGCGCCAGCTCCGGCGCATCGGGCATGGTCACGCTGCCCAGCACCGAACTCATGAACGCCAGCACGCCGCTGCCCGGGCGGATCTGGTCGACGAAACGCTGGGCCAGGTTGATCGGCGCCACGGCGTTGGTGAAGAACAACTGGCCGACTTCTGCCTGGCTCGCCTTGCCAGGCGTCTGGTCGTCCGGCCCCTTGACCCCGGCATTGACGAACAGCAGGTCGAACACCTGGCTTTTGAGGGTCTGGCTCAGGGCGATCACCGCCTGCTGATCGTCCATGTCCAACTGTTCGATCCGGACCGGACCCAGGGCTTTCAGCGCCTCGGCCTTTTGCGGGTTGCGCACGGTGGCGGTGACCTGCCAGCCATCCTCCAGCAGGCGTTGCACCAGGCCCAGGCCCAGGCCTCGGGAGGCGCCGATGATCAGTGCGGTTTTTGGCGTAGACATGCGGGGGATTCCTTGGTGAGTGAAGATCACGGGTTTAATGGGTAGCGCTGGCCGATGCGCTTGCTGGACTCTCGGAGGGGCTTGGTCCTGGAGCATACTCCAGGCTTTAGCCTGTGCGCTCCTCGAATATCCGGAGCGATTTAGGGCAGGGACTGAAAAAGCAGCGGTTGGCTCGCGCAAGGCTGGTCGAAAAGTGATCAGGCGCCTGCAAGCCTTGCGGCATCGGCGGCTGGTGCAGCCTTGCACGGGTTATCCACAGCTTGCTCCACAGTATTTGTGTGCAAGCCCAGGGGCCGGGCATAAGCACCCTGGGGCTTTCTTCCAATCGCGATAAACCGCTCTAACTCGCTGTTTTATATTAAAAAATAATTTTTGCTCAGGGGCTTGGACGAAAAATGAGCAACCGCCGCAAAGCCACGTTGCAGAAGGGCTACAGACGAGTGTGCTCAGGTTATCCACAGTCGGGTGCACAGCGGGTGTGGGCAAGTCCGTTGTCCACGGGCCCGTTGTACACAGGCTGATCTGAAGGCAAGGGGGCGATGTTGGTGCAGAGTCAGCGCTGCAAGAGGATGCGTCCGCGACTCAGGTCCGCCAGCTGGCTTTGCAAGGTGGCGATCTGGGGTTCGGCGAGGGCCAGTTGCAGTTCCACGCCATTGGCCGTGAACTGTTCCTCCACCAGTAGCCCGCCGAGTTCGGCGACCCGCAGCTTGACCAGCGCCAGTTCGCTGAAGCTGCAGGCACAGCGCAGCACAACCCGACTGACCAGCTCGATCCGCGCGGCGCCTTGCAGGCACTTGTTGGCGCTGCCGCCATAGGCGCGGGCCAGGCCGCCGGTGCCCAGTTGGATGCCGCCATACCAGCGGATCACCAGCACCGCGACCTGGTCGCAATCCTGGGCTTCGATGGCCGCCAGGATCGGCCGGCCGGCAGTGCCGCCTGGTTCGCCGTCGTCGCTGCTGCGGTATTGGTCGGCGAGTTTCCAGGCCCAGCAGTTGTGGGAGGCGGCGAGATCGCTGTGCTGTTCGATAAAGGCCTGAGCCTCGGCTGCGCTGGTGATCGGCGCGGCGAGGGCGATGAAGCGGCTTTTGCGAATCTCTTCGCGGTACTCGCAAAGGCCGGCGAGGGTAAAGGGCATGCGTGGCGTTCTTTATAAGGCTGGCTTGAGGCCGCAACCCTTGAGGATGATGCGGATCAGGTTGTTGCCGGCGTCTTCCATGTCCTGCTTGGTCAGCTTGCTGCGTCCGGTGACGCGGCAGATCTGGCTGGCGAAGTCGGCGTAATGCTGGGTGCTGCCCCACAACAGGAAGATCAGGTGCACCGGGTCCACCGGGTCCATCTTGCCGGCGTCGACCCAGGCCTGGAACACCGCGGCACGTCCCTGGAACCAGGCGCGGTAGTCCTGGCTGAAGTACTCGCTCAGGCATTCGCCGCCGCTGATGATTTCCATGGCGAAGATCCGCGAAGCCTGCGGCTGGCGCCGGGAGAACTCCATCTTGGCGCGGATGTAGCGGGTCAGCGCTTCGGCCGGGTCGTCGTCGGCGGTCAGGGTGTTGAAGGTGCTGTCCCACTGCTCGAGGATGTTGCTCAACACCGCGACATACAGCCCAAGCTTGTTGGTGAAGTAGTAATGCAGGTTGGCCTTGGGCAGGCCGGCATTCTGCGCGATGGTGTTCATGCTGGTGCCTTTGAACCCATGGCGGGCGAACTCGTCTTCGGCGGCCCTGATGATCGCTTCTTCGTTCTTCTGACGGATACGACTGGCGGGCTTGGCGGCATGAGGGCTGGCGTGGGCTGGAACTTCAAGGGTCATAGGCGTTTCCGAGCTGTTCTGTGGGTGCAACCTGTGCGTTGATAGCGCACCCACAGGCGACAGACAAGTCTTATGGGCAGAAAACCCCGAAGCCCCTTCAGTCAACGGGTGGCCGCCAGGCTTTCCAGGAAGCTTTCCAGCACCAGATGGGGGCGACGGCCTTTGCGTGTGACCGAGGCCAGGCTCAGGTCATAGAAGCGCGAGTCGGGTTTGAGTGCCCGCAGCCGCCCCTGCTGGACCCAGAGGCTGGCGTAGTGGTCCGGCAGGTAGCCGATGTAGCGTCCGGTCAGGATCAGGAACGCCATGCCTTCGCGGTCCGAAGCGCTGGCGGTGCAATTGAGCGCCTGGTAATGGGCCTGGATCTCGGCGGGCAGGCGAAAGGTCGGGGCGATGGCGTCCTGTTCGTTGAGGCGCTGGTCGTCCAGTTGCTGGTCATCCACATAAAACAGTGGGTGACCCACCGCGCAGTACAGCAGCGAGCGTTCGTCGTACAACGGCTGGTATTCCAGGCCGGACAAGGCGCTGGCCTGGGGCACCACGCCGACATGCAGGCGCCCGTCGAGCACCCCTTGTTCGACTTCATTGGGGGCGATCATGCGGATCTGGATCTGCACGTCCGGCCCGCGTTCCTTGAGTTGGGCCAGGGCGTGGGTGATGCGCATGTGGGGCAGGGTGACCAGGTTGTCGGTCAGGCCGATGATCAGCTCGCCACGCAGGTGCCGGTGCAGGCCGTTGACCTCGGTGCGAAAGCTTTCCAGGGCGCTCAGCAGTTGCAGGGCCGATTGATACACCTCGCGACCTTCTTCGGTCAGGGAGAAACCGGCGCGTCCGCGTTGGCACAGGCGCAAACCGAGACGTTGTTCCAGGTCGCTCATCTGCTGGCTGATGGCCGAGCGGCCGATGCCGAGCACGGTTTCCGCGGCGGAGAAACCACCGCACTCGACCACGCTGCGAAAGATCCGCAGCAGGCGGATATCAAAGTCGCTGACTTGCGCCAGCGGGTCGGCTCGACGGCTGCTCATAGTTTAGTGAACTACTGACTGAAGGTTATAAAAGTTGGATTTCACCGACTTTATAGCCGTGGCAACTTAGCTGCAACCACGCTTTTCCGATCCCTGCGCCGCTTATTGCCTTGCGAGGTTTTGCCCATGAACATGCCTGAAAACGCTCCCGATTCCCTGGCCAGCCAGCTCAAGCTCGACGCTCACTGGATGCCTTATACCGCCAACCGCAACTTCCAGCGCGATCCGCGCCTGATCGTTGCCGCCGAAGGCAGCTGGCTGGTCGACGACAAGGGGCGCAAGGTCTATGACTCGCTGTCCGGCCTCTGGACCTGTGGCGCCGGCCACACCCGCAAGGAAATCCAGGAAGCGGTGGCCAAGCAACTGAGCACCCTCGACTACTCGCCGGGCTTCCAGTACGGCCATCCGCTGTCGTTCCAGCTGGCCGAGAAAATCACCGCGCTGACTCCGGGCAATCTGAACCATGTGTTCTTCACCGACTCCGGTTCCGAGTGCGCCGATACCGCGGTGAAAATGGTGCGCGCCTACTGGCGTCTGAAAGGTCAGCCGACCAAGACCAAGATGATCGGCCGCGCCCGGGGTTACCACGGGGTGAACATCGCCGGCACCAGCCTCGGTGGGGTCAACGGCAACCGCAAGCTGTTCGGCCAGGCGATGTCGGATGTCGATCACCTGCCGCACACCCTGCTGGCCAGCAACGCCTTTTCCCGGGGGATCCCGGAGCAGGGCGGTATCGCGCTGGCCGACGAACTGCTCAAACTGATCGAGCTGCATGACGCCTCCAACATCGCCGCCGTGTTCGTCGAGCCCCTGGCCGGCTCCGCTGGCGTGCTGGTGCCGCCGCAGGGTTACCTCAACCGTCTGCGGGAAATCTGCGACCAGCACAACATCCTGCTGGTGTTCGACGAAGTGATCACCGGTTTCGGCCGTACTGGCAAGATGTTCGGCGCCGACAGCTTCGGCGTGACCCCGGACCTGATGTGCATCGCCAAGCAAGTCACCAACGGCGCGATTCCGATGGGCGCGGTGATTGCCAGCTCCGAGATCTACCAGACCTTCATGAACCAGCCGACGCCCGAGTATGCGGTGGAGTTCCCCCACGGCTACACCTACTCGGCGCACCCGGTGGCCTGTGCGGCCGGCCTGGCGGCACTGGACCTGTTGCAGAAGGAAAACTTGGTGCAGAGCGTCGCCGACGTGGCGCCGCATTTCGAGAAGGCCCTGCACGGCATCAAGGGTACGAAGAATGTCATCGACATCCGTAACTACGGTCTGGCCGGTGCCATCCAGATTGCCGCGCGGGACGGCGACGCCATCGTGCGTCCGTTCGAAGCGGGCATGGCCCTGTGGAAAGCCGGTTTCTACGTGCGCTTCGGCGGCGACACCCTGCAGTTCGGCCCAACCTTCAACAGCAAGCCGCAGGACCTGGATCGCCTGTTCGATGCCGTTGGTGAAGTGCTGAACAAGCTCGACTGATTTCTCCCTCTATATAAGTACAAACAGCAGGCGCTCCTTGGCGAGCGCCTGTGGACCACCTCAGGAGTCCCCCGATGAGCGTTATCCCGCATTTGATCAATGGCGAACTGGTGACCGAGAACGGTCGCGCGGTCGATGTGTTCAACCCGTCCACCGGCCAGGCGATCCATAAGCTGCCGCTGGCCAGCCGTGAAACCATCCAGAGTGCCATCGATGTCGCCAAGGCGGCCTTCCCGGCCTGGCGCAACACGCCAGCAGCCAAGCGTGCCCAGGTGATGTTCCGCTTCAAGCAACTGCTGGAGCAGAACGAATCGCGCATCGCCCAGTTGATCAGCGAAGAACACGGCAAGACCCTGGAGGACGCCGCCGGCGAGCTCAAGCGTGGTATCGAGAACGTCGAGTTCGCCTGTGCCGCTCCGGAAATCCTCAAGGGCGAATACAGCCGCAACGTGGGGCCGAACATCGACGCCTGGTCCGACTTCCAGCCGCTGGGCGTAGTCGCTGGGATCACCCCGTTCAACTTCCCGGCGATGGTGCCGCTGTGGATGTACCCGCTGGCCATCGTCTGCGGCAACTGCTTCATCCTCAAGCCGTCCGAGCGTGACCCGAGTTCGACCCTGCTGATCGCCCAGTTGTTGCTGGAAGCCGGCCTGCCGAAAGGCGTGCTGAGTGTGGTGCATGGCGACAAGACGGCAGTGGATGCGCTGATCGAAGCGCCGGAAGTCAAAGCGCTGAGCTTCGTCGGTTCGACCCCGATCGCCGAGTACATCTATGCCGAAGGCACCAAGCGCGGCAAGCGCGTGCAGGCGCTGGGCGGGGCGAAGAACCATGCGGTGCTGATGCCGGATGCGGACCTGGACAATGCGGTCAGTGCACTGATGGGCGCGGCCTATGGTTCCTGCGGCGAGCGTTGCATGGCGATCTCGGTCGCGGTGTGCGTCGGCGATCAAGTGGCGGATGCCTTGGTGGCCAAGCTGGTGCCGCAAATCAAGGCGCTGAAAATCGGCGCGGGCACTTCCTGTGGCCTGGACATGGGGCCGCTGGTCACCGGTCAGGCGCGGGACAAGGTCAGCGGTTATGTCGAAGACGGCGTGGCGGCGGGTGCGACACTGGTGGTCGACGGTCGTGGCCTGAGCGTGCCGGGTCATGAAGATGGTTTCTTCCTTGGTGGTTGTCTGTTCGACAACGTCACCCCGCAAATGCGCATCTATAAAGAAGAGATCTTCGGGCCGGTGTTGTGCGTCGTGCGGGTGAACAGCCTGGAAGAAGCCATGCAACTGATCAACGATCACGAGTACGGCAACGGTACCTGCATCTTTACCCGTGATGGTGAAGCGGCGCGTCTGTTCTGTGACGAGATCGAAGTCGGGATGGTGGGCGTCAACGTACCGCTGCCGGTACCCGTGGCTTACCACAGCTTCGGCGGCTGGAAGCGTTCGCTGTTTGGCGATCTGCATGCCTACGGTCCGGACGGTGTGCGCTTCTATACCCGTCGCAAGGCGATCACTCAGCGTTGGCCGCAGCGCGCCAGCCATGAAGCATCGCAATTCGCCTTCCCTAGCTTGTAATAAGTAGAAGGCAATTGAAGGCCGTCCCCTCGGGGACGGCCTTTGCTTTTAAGGGTGGTTTTGATCGATATGACAGTTTTTTGAAAATAGGCGTTGACGGCGAATTATATCTCTCTATAATTCGCCCCACTTCCGGCGCAGTCGAAACGGAAAACTCCTTGATATTCAATGAGTTATACGATTTTCGACAGCGGTTGCGCTTCAGTTCAGCGAAGCCCGAAGGAGTCGATAAGGCAGTGTGGTTTCGCCTGATTGACGATTCGATCGTCTCGGTCGAAAGCGGAGCAAAAGAGGTGTTGACAGCAGCGTGTAACGCTGTAGAATTCGCCTCCCGCTGACGAGAGATCGGAAGCGCAAGTGGTTGAAGTTGCAAAGGAAACTTTGAAATCTTCTGAAAATAATCACTTGACAGCAAATGAGGCTGCTGTAGAATGCGCGCCTCGGTTGAGACGAAAGACTTAACCAACCGCTCTTTAACAACTGAATCAAGCAATTCGTGTGGGTGCTTGTGGAATCAGACTGATAGTCACCAGATTATCAGCATCACAAGTTACTCCGCGAGAAATCAAAGATGTAACCAACGATTGCTGAGCCAAGTTTAGGGTTT
>NZ_JBNNVU010000027.1:0-65614 GCF_050280705.1 Pseudomonas sp. NPDC089530
GCCAGGAAGCTCGCCGGTGGGGGGCAGGGCCGCGCCGCCGTGGAACTTGGTGATCAGGCCGCTTTCCGCCAGATCGCTGAGCCGCGCCCGCAGCAGCGAGCGGGTCGAGGCCAGCTCCTCCTGCATGCTCAGGTAGCGCTTGAGCATCGGCGACAGGCTGCGCAGTTCGTCGAACAGGGCAAAGCCAATGGCGCCGATCACCGCCCCGGCCTGGTCATGGATCGGCAGGCGCATCACCACCAGCGGGTCCTTGGGAGTGTCCTGCATGTCCAGCAGGATCGGCCGCCCGGTGCGCACCACTTCGCGCAGCAGACTGCCGGGGATCACGCTTTCGCAGGCCTTGCCGATGGCGAACGCCGCCGACTCCAGGCCGAAGCGTCGGGCATAGCGCTCGTTCATCCAGACGATATTGGCGTCGCGGTCGACGATCACCGTGCCCTCGCTGGACTGCTCGATGATCTCGAACAGCGAACGGATCGCCAGTCGGCGAACCCGTTGGTAATCCTTGAGGCTTTCGGTGTCGTTCATGGCGGGAGTCCTGAAGGGAGCGCGGCGCCGATTATGCCGGGAATCCTGGCGCCGACGCGACTGTGACGCCATGCCCTGTAGCCGCTGCCGCAGGCTGCGATCGACCGCGAAGCGGGCGCCGCGATTTCGGACCCATGAAGGTCCTTCGGACCTTATCGCAGCCTGCGGCAGCGGCTACAGGGTGTTGCTCCTACAAGGGAGTGCCGGGTCAGCCGGGGTGGGCGGCAGCCAGCAGTTCCTTGGTGTAGGGATGCTGCGGCGCTTCGAACACTTCGTGGCTGGGGCCGCGCTCGACCACCTTGCCGTCCTTGACCACGATCATGTCGTGGGCCAGGGCGCGGACCACGGCCAGGTCGTGGCTAATAAATAGATAGGTCAGGCCGTGCCGTTCCTGGAGCTGGCGCAGCAGCGCCACCACCTGCTTCTGCACGGTGCGGTCCAGCGCCGAGGTCGGTTCGTCCAGCAGGATCAGCGCCGGCTTGAGCACCAGGGCGCGGGCAATGGCGATGCGCTGGCGCTGGCCGCCGGAAAACTCGTGGGGGTAGCGATGGCGGCTGGCCGGGTCCAGGCCGACTTCTTCCAGGGCCTGGATCACCTGCTGCTCGCACTGCTGGGCGGTGGAGTGGCTGTGCACTTCCAGCCCTTCGCTGATGATCTGTTGCACCGACATCCGCGGGCTGAGGCTGCCGTACGGGTCCTGGAACACCACCTGCATCTGCTTGCGCCAGGGCCGCAGCTGCTTCTGGTTGAGGCCGTCCAGCGCCTCGCCCTGGAAGCGGATGCGGCCCTCGGAATCCAGCAGGCGCAGGATCGCCTGGCCCAGGGTGGACTTACCGGAGCCGGACTCGCCGACTATGCCCAGGGTCTTGCCCCGTTGCAGGCTCAGGCTGATGCCGTCCACTGCGTGCAGGTATTCCTTGCGCCGGAACAGCCCGCCGCCGATCGGGAACCGCACAGTCAGGTCGTCCACCTGCAGCACCACCTCGCGCTCGTCCCGGGGCAGGGCTTCGCCTTCCGGCTCGGCATTGAGCAGCAGCCGGCTGTAGGGATGTTGCGGGGCGCTGAACAGGGTTTCGCAGGGTGCCTGCTCGACGATCTGCCCGGCCTTCATTACGCATACGCGCTGGGCGATGCTGCGCACCAGGTTGAGGTCGTGGCTGATCAGCAGCAGCGACATGCCCAGGCGCTGCTGCAGGGACTTGAGCAGTAGCAGGATCTTGCGCTGCACCGTGACGTCCAGGGCGGTGGTCGGTTCGTCGGCGATCAGCAGTTCCGGCTCACAGGCCAGGGCCATGGCGATCATCACCCGCTGGCGTTGGCCGCCGGAGAGCTGGTGCGGGTAGGCCTTGAGCCGTTCCTCGGGCTTCTGGATGCCCACCAGGCGCAGCAGCTCGAGGATCCGCGCCTGGGCCGCCTTGCCGCCCAGGCCCTTGTGCAGCAGCAGGGTTTCGCCGATCTGCTTTTCGATGCTGTGCAGCGGGTTCAGCGAGGTCATCGGTTCCTGGAAGATCATGGCGATGCGGTCGCCACGAATCTTGCGCAGAGTAGCGTTGTCGGCGCCCAGCAGCTCCTGGCCGCGGTAGCGGATGCTGCCGCTGCTGTGGCTGTCGCAGTCGGGCAGCAGTTGCAGGATCGAGTGGGCGGTCACTGACTTGCCCGAACCCGACTCGCCCACCAGCGCCAGGCACTCGCCGGGGCGGATGTCCAGGCACAGGTCGCGCACCACGGTCTGCGCGCCGAAGGCGACATTGAGGTTGCGGATTTCGATCAGGTTGTCAGTCATTACAGAGTCCGCTTCTTCAGGATCGTGGGTCGAAGGCGTCGCGCAACGCCTCGCCGATAAACACCAGCAGCGACAGGATCAGCGCCAGGGTGAAAAACGCCGTCAGGCCCAGCCAGGGTGCCTGCAGGTTCTGCTTGCCCTGGCCGATCAGTTCGCCCAGGGAGGCGCTGCCGGCCGGCATGCCGAAGCCGAGGAAGTCCAGGGCGGTGAGGGTGGAGATCGCCCCGGTGAGGATGAACGGCAGGTAGCTCAGGGTGGCGTTCATCGCGTTGGGCAGGATGTGCCGCACTATCACCTTGCGGTCGTTGAGCCCCAGGGCCCGGGCGGCCTTGACGTATTCCAGGTTGCGCCCACGGAGGAACTCGGCGCGCACCACGTCCACCAGGGCCAGCCAGGAAAACAGCGCCATGATCCCCAGCAGCCACCAGAAATTCGGCTCGACGAAACCGGAGAGGATGATCAGCAGGTACAGCACCGGCAGCCCCGACCAGACCTCCAGCAAACGCTGGCCCAGCAGGTCGACCCAGCCGCCGTAGTAGCCCTGCAGGGCGCCGGCGGCGATGCCGATCAAGGCGCTGATGAAGGTCAGGGCCAGGGCGAACAGGATCGACACCCGGGCGCCGTAGATCACCCGGGCCAGCACATCGCGGGCCTGATCGTCGGTACCCAGCCAGTTGACCGCGGTCGGCGGGCTCGGCGCCGGGCCGCTGAGGTCGTAGTTGGGGGTGTCCTCGCTGAAGGGGATGGGCGGGAACAGCAGCCAGCCGCCGTCCTGGCGGATCAGCTTTTGCACATAGTCGCTGCGGTAGTCGGCCTGGAACGGCAGTTGGCCGCCGAATTCCTGCTCGGTGTAGCGCTTGAACACCGGGAAATACAGCGAGCCCTGGTAGCTGACCACCAATGGCTTGTCGTTGGCGATCAACTCGCCGCCCAGGGTCAGTACGAACAGGCCGACAAACAGCCACAGCGACCACCAGCCGCGGCGGTTTTTCTTGAAGCGGTCGAAGCGCCGGCGCGCCAGCGGGGAGAGCGTGGGCATCAGGCGTTCCTCGCGGCGAAGTCGATGCGCGGGTCGACCAGGGTGTAGCACAGGTCGCCGACGAGTTTTATCAAGAGGCCGAACAGGGTGAAGATGAACAGCGAGCCGAACACCACCGGATAGTCCCGCGACACCGCGGCTTCGTAGCTCATGCGCCCGAGGCCGTCGAGGGAGAAGATCACCTCGATCAAGAGGGAGCCGGCGAAGAACACGCTGATAAAGGCCTGGGGAATGCCCGACACCACCAGCAGCATGGCATTGCGGAACACATGGCCGTAGAGCACCCGGCGCTCGCTCAGGCCCTTGGCCCGGGCGGTGACCACGTACTGGCGGGTGATTTCGTTGAGGAAGGAGTTCTTGGTGAGGATGGTCAGGGTGGCGAAGCCGCCGATCACCAGGGCGGTCACCGGCAGCACCAGGTGCCAGAAGTAGTCGACGACCTTGCCCAGGGTGCTCAACTGCTCGAAGTTGTCCGAGACCAGCCCGCGCACCGGGAACCAGTTCAGCGAGGTGCCGCCGGCGAACACCACGATCAGGAACATGGCGAACAGGAAGGCCGGCATGGCGTAGCCGATGATGATCGCGGTGCTGCTCCAGATATCGAAATGGCTGCCGTGGTGCACCGCCTTGCGAATCCCCAGGGGGATCGACACCAGGTAGGTGATCAGCGTCGCCCAGAGCCCGAGGGAGATGGTCACCGGCATTTTCTGCAGGATCAGCTCGGTGACCGTGGCGCCGCGGAAAAAGCTCTTGCCGAAGTCCAGCTGGGCATAGCTCTTGAGCATCAGCCATAGGCGCTCGTGGGCCGGCTTGTCGAAACCGTACTGTTTCTCGATGTCCTTGATCAGCTGCGGGTCGAGGCCGCGGCTGGCCCGGGAGTTGCCGGTGACCGCGTCGCCTGCGCCGCCGAGGTTGCCGCCGCTGCCTATGCCTTGCAGGCGGGCGATGGCCTGTTCCACCGGGCCGCCGGGCGCGGCCTGGACGATGGCGAAGTTGACCAGCAGGATGATCAGCAGGGTGGGAATGATCAGCAGCAGGCGCCGCAGGATATACGCCAGCATCAGTGCGGCCCTCCCGGCTTGCCGCGCTGGATACGCTCGGCAGCCATTTGCTCGTTGGTCAGGGGCGTGCGGCTCATTTCCCACCAGCTCTCGATGGCTTCGTCATTGCTGGCGGGAATGACCGGCATGCCGAAGCGGTTCCACCACACGGTGGAAGTGCCGGGCGGGTAGTAATTGGGAATCCAGTAGTAATTCCATTGCAGCACACGGTCCAGGGCGTGGGCGTAGCGCAGCATCTCCGGCTGGGTGGTGGCCTTGACCAGGCCGTTGATCAGGTTGTCCACCGCCGGGTTCTTCAGCACCATCAGGTTGCTGGAGCCGGGGTCGTTGGCTGCTGCCGAGCCGAAATAGTTGTACAGCTCCAGCCCCGGCGAGGTGGTCACCGGGTAGCCGGTGACGATCATGTCGTAGTCCCGGGCCATCAGCCGGTTGACGTACTGCGACGCGTCGATGCGACGGATTTCCAGGGTGATGCCGATCTGCGCCAGGTTGCGCTTGTAGGGCAGCAGCAGGCGCTCGATGCCGCTCTGGCTGTTGAGGAAGGTGAAGCGCAGCGGCTCGCCGTCGGCGTTGACCAGTGTGTCGCCATCGGGTTTCCAGCCGGCCGCTTCGAGCAGGGCCAGGGCCTGCAGCTGCTTGTCGCGGATCAGGCCGCTGCCGTCGGTTTTCGGGGCTTCGAAGACCTTGTCGAAGACCTCGTCGGGGATCTGCCCGCGCAGCGGTTCGAGGATCTTCAGTTCCCCGGCGTCGGGCAACTCCCGGGCGGCCAGGGCGCTGTTGGAGAAGAAGCTCTGCTGGCGGATGTACAGGTCGCGCATCATCTGCCGGTTGCTCCACTCGAAGTCCCAGAGCATGGCCAGGGCCTGGCGTACCCGACGGTCCTGGAACATCGGTTTTTGCAGGTTGAACACGAAACCCTGGGCCGGTTGCGGCGCGTCTTTGGCCAGGTGGGCCTTTTGCAGGCGGCCGTCGTTCAGGGCCGGGCTGTCATAGCCGATGGAGAAGCCGGTGGCGGAGAACTCGCGGTTGTAATCGTAGGCGCCGCCGCGCAGCACCTGGCGGGCGACGTCGGTGTCACCGAAGTACTCGATGCTGAAGCGATCGAAGTTATACAGGCCGCGGCTGACCGGCAGGTCCTTGCCCCACCAGTCGGCATCGCGGGTGAAGGTGATGCTGTTGCCGTTGTCGACCTTGCTCACCTTGTACGGGCCGCTGCCCAGGGGCGCTTCGTAACCACCGCCGCCGGCGAAGTCGCGACTCTTCCACCAATGCTCAGGGAGCACCGGCAGGGTCGCGATGTCCAGGGGCAGGGTGCGGTTTTCGCTGCTCTTGAAGTCGAAGCGGATCGTGCGCGGCGACTCGACTTCGACGCCTTTGACGTCGGCGAACTGGGTGCGATAGCGCAGGCTGCCCTGGGTCATCAGCAGGTTGTAGGTGTAGCGCACGTCTTCGGCGGTGATGGGGGTGCCGTCGGCGAAGCGCGCCTTGGGGTTGAGGTAGAAGCGCAGCCACAGGCCGTCGTCGGCCCGTTCCATTTTCTGCGCCACCAGGCCGTAGACGGTGTAGGGCTCGTCCAGTGAGCGCTGGGCCAGGGGCGAATAGATGTAGCCGTCGAGCTGCGAGACGCCGATACCTTTGTCGATATAGGGCAATACGTGGTCGAAGCGACCGATCTCGATGGCCGAGCGGCGCAGGCTGCCGCCTTTGGGCGCCAGGGGATTGGCGTAGGCGAAATGACTGAAACCGGCGGGGTACTTGGCCGGCTCGCCATAGACGGTCAGGGCGTGTTGCGGTGCGGCGCCGACACTCGCGGTCCCCAGCAGCAGGGCCAGGGCGGTGAATATCAGGGTGGGGAAAAGCAGTCGCATTGTCAGCCTTAAGAGCCGGGTGATCGATGACCACGATTTGTACGCTACCGGCGCGCTCCTGACCAGCGCGGGCGGCAGCCCAAACACAACGGCCCGCCAAGGGGCGGGCCGTCGTTCATGCGCATCGCGGCAGAATCAGTCCTGGCGGCTGGTCACTTCCAGCAGGTGATAACCGAACTGAGTCTTCACCGGGCCTTGCACGACGTTGACCGGGGCGCTGAACACCACGGTGTCGAATTCCTTGACCATCTGGCCGGGGCCGAACGAACCCAGGTTGCCGCCGTCACGGCTGGATGGGCAGGTGGAGTGCTTCTTCGCGATGTCGGCGAAGTCGGCGCCGGCTTCGATCTCGGCCTTCAGTTCGTTGCACTTGGCTTCGCTGGCAACCAGGATGTGACGGGCAGTGGCTTTGGCCATGGGGAATTGCTCCTTTCAAGAAAGTGGTGAGCCTACCGGATTGTGTCGTCTATTTCTCGTCAAAGTTCCGTCAAGGCATTGCAGCGGTTGACGGTCGGCAGCCTGGGCCTGTAGCCGCTGTCGAGCCTTGGCGAGGCTGCGATCGTCTGCGCAGCAGACGCCAAGCCAGGCACCGCGCAGCGTCAGTTACACCGCGTCGGCCGGTCTACGGGGCTGTGTCGGAATGCCGCCCACCTCGATCGCAGCCTCGCCGGGGCTCGACAGCGGCTACAGGGTGAGTGGGGTTTTGTAGGGGCGAGGCTTGCCCGCGATACAGACGACGCAGTGGAGCAGTCACACCGCATCATCGTTCATCGCGGGCAAGCTCCGCTCCTACAGGTCAGGCGGAGGCCGGAATGTTTTGCCGGGCGTTGCGCAACTGGCGGGCGGCGTTGCGCAGCAGTTGCTCGGTGGCGTCCCAGCCCAGGCAACCGTCCGTCACCGAGACCCCGTAGCGTAGCGTCGGGCTCAGGGGCTGGCAGCCTTCGAACAGGTGGCTCTCCAACATCACCCCGACCAGGGTCGAATCGCCCTGCAGGCGCTGCTCCAGCACCTCGTTGAACACCGCCGGCTGGCGCAACGGGTCCTTGCCGCTGTTGGCGTGGCTGCAATCGACCATGATCCGCGCCGGGATCTTCAGCTTCTGCAGGTCGTGCTGCACCTGGGCCACGCTCTGGCGATCGTAGTTCGGGCCGCGATGGCCGCCGCGCAGCACCAGGTGGGTGTCCGGGTTGCCCGGGGTCTGGATCACCGCCGGGTGGCCCTGGCTGTCGACGCCGAAGTGGCGGTGCGGGTGCGCCGCCGAGCGCATGGCGTCGCAGGCGATGCCGACCCCACCGTCGGTGCCGTTCTTGAAGCCCACGGGCATGCCCAGACCGCTGGCCATTTCCCGGTGGATCTGCGATTCGGTGGTGCGGGCGCCGATGGCGACCCAGCTCAGCAGGTCGTCGAAGTAGCCGGCGGCCATGGGCTGCAGCAGTTCGGTGGCCACCGGCAGGCCCAGGCGCAGCATTTCGCGCATCAGTTCCCGGGACAGGGTCAGGCCGCCGGCCATGTCGTCGCTGCCATCCAGGCGCGGGTCGTAGGCCAGGCCTTTCCAGCCGACGGTGGTGCGGGGCTTTTCGACGTAGGCGCGCATCACCAGCAGCAACTCATCGCTGACCTCGGCGGACAGCCGGGCAAGGTGACTGGCGTATTCCAGGGCGGACTGGGGATCGTGAATCGAGCAGGGGCCGACCACCACCAGCAAACGGGAGTCTTCACCGTTGAGGATGGCACGCACCGCCTGGCGATGGGCGGCGACTTGCTGGCTGAGGGCCAGGCTGAGCGGCAGTTGCTGCTTGAGCTCCAGCGAGCTGGGCAGGCGCTGGGTCAGGGTTTCGTTGGCGCAGTTACGGGTGGACAGCGACAGAGCGGAGACGGACGAGTTCATATTCAAGGCTTCCTGGGCGGGCGGCGGGTCTGATTCCCGCGCGCGGCCCTACTGGGGTGTTCGACAATTGGCCGGATTGGTGATGCAGCTGTGTTTGCCACCAGCGGGTGACCGGTCGGAGGCGGCAGGCTGTCCCGAACGGAAGCTGCTAAATCGCCAGGCGGAGTCAGTGTCGTAACGGTAATAAGTGGCGTAGTTCATGGGGTGAATCCTCGTTAAGTCGGTGTGTTGCTGAAAGTCGTGGTTAAAAATCTTCGGCCCAGAAAAACGAAACCCCCGGTCGGGAGGCCGACCGGGGGTGAGATTTTCTCTGGTAGGCGACCCGTTCAAGTGGGCGCCGTTTGGGTATCAGGCGCGCCAGTGGCTAAACCAATACCCAAAATAAAAGCTGGCTGGAGCGCAGGCGTTTTTCACCCAGGCAGCCGCACCCGAGCGCGAGGCGCTGGCGGTGTGACGATGCAGGGAAAGGGTGAGGGACGACATGCTGTTTCTCCGTGAAGTGGGGCGAGCTTACTAGAGGCCGGGGGCGCGGTTCAATCGGAAAATCCTATGGGCGCGCCAAGGGCTGCCTATGAGTTAAGCGCCTGGACGTTTTGTGACACACTCGCCACGCCCGCATTCGTGCCCATTCAGGAGCCATCATGACCTCGCTGACCCTTGCTGCCGCCCAGTCGATTTCCCTCGCTGGAGACCTGCCGGGCAATATCGCCCGGCATCAGGCCTTCATCCGCGCCGCAGCGGAACAGGGCGTGCAATTGCTGGTGTTTCCCGAGTTGTCCCTGACCGGTTACGAGCCTGAACTGGCGGCCGGGCTGGCGGTCCAGCCGCAGAGCTCACTGTTGCAGCCGCTGCGCGACCTGGCCCGGGAGTTGGGGGTAACGGCGGTGGTGGGCATGCCGATCCGCCTGACGGCCGAAGGGCCGCTGCTGATCGGCGCCCTGGTGCTGGCCGCCGACGGTTCGCTGGCGGTCTATAGCAAGCAGCATCTGCACTCCGGCGAGGAGCAGGTGTTCAGCCCCGGGGTGGGGGGCGCCAGCCTGGTCTTCGCCGAGGACCGAGTGGCCCTGGCGGTCTGCGCCGACTTCTCCCAGGCCAGCCACCCGCGGGCGGCGGCAGGCTCTGGCGCTGGCATTTATGCCGCCGGGGTGTTGATCAGCGAACAAGGCTACGCCGTGGACAGCGCCTTGTTGCAGGGCTACGCCGTGGAGCACGCCATGCTGGTGCTGATGGCCAACCACGGCGGGCCGACCGGGGGCTGGGTGTCGGCCGGGCGCAGCGCGATCTGGGGGCCGGATGGCACTCTGGTCGTGGCCGCAAAGGGCACCGGCGACGAGCTGCTGATCGCCCGGCGCACGGCCGGGAACTGGAGTGGCCAGCAGGTGAGGGTCCAGGCGCCTTGAACGGCTTCCAGCTACGTCCGGCCGCTATCCAGGACGATCTGGTTTTTGCCCGCGACCTGACCCGCAGCAGCATGCTGCGTTATTACATCCGTCACGATCTGTTGTGGCTGGACGAAGCCTTCGATGTGGCCTGGGCCGGGCGCGAGAACCTGCTGGTTTGCCAGGGCACCGAGGTGCTTGGGTTCGTCAGCCTGAGCCGCGATTCTAGGGCGCTGTATATCCGCGAGCTGCACATGCTTGAGGCCTGGCGCGGGCAGGGTGCCGGAGCCTGGACCATCGGCCAGGTACTGGCGATGGCGCGCCGGGAACGGCGTGGGTTGTTGCGGCTGACAGTGTTCAAGGACAACCCGGCGCAGGCGCTCTATGAGCGGATGGGGCTGAAGGTGGTGGGAGAGGACGAGTGTTTTCTGCGGATGGAGCGAAGCAGCGCCATGGACGCATAGCGGCCGGTTGCTGCGAGGTGTGGGGGCGCGGGTCAGGCGGGCGTCTGGTCGGGGCCCTCGGGGTCGGCCAGGATGATGCCCTCCTTCATGCCCAGCAGCACCGCCACCTTGTGCGCCTCTCCGCGTCGGCCTTTCTTGCGGCCGGCCAGGACCTGATAGGTGGTGGCTGGGTCGACCCCGTGTTCACGGGCGAACTGTTGAACCGATTTACCTTGATGTTCAAGCCAGGCCTTGGCTTGTGCGGCAGTGCGAATACCGGGCATAGTTCAAAACCGTTCAAATTTGTTCAATGCTTGAAGGGTGTAACACCCCTAGGGGTGCATAAAAAAGGATCATACATCCAAATGAGTGGAATCGGTTCGCGGTTAAGACAGGAAAGGGAACGCCTGGGGTTATCGCAGAAAAAATTTGGTGAAGTTGGCGGTGTGGAAGCCAACGCCCAAGGCAGATACGAAAGTGGTGAGCGTGTGCCCAAGGCGGACTATTTGTCCCGGGTGGCGGTCAAGGGGGTCGATGTCCTTTATATAGTGACCGGCAAACGGACCCCGACCAGCGCCGAGAACCTCAGCCTGAACGAAGAGAAAATCCTCATCAGTTATCGGGCGTTGTACAAGGAGGATCAGGATGCGATCGGGCACCTGACCCATACCCTTGCCGAGCGTTCGGTTCCTGGCCTCATGAAAAGCAAGACGGACGTCCGAGAACCTTAGGGCAGGGCGTTCGCAGCACATTTACTCTCAGCCGGATATCAGTGGTGGGCAGGTGCTTTTATATGGCGCTTGTCATTAGGTCAGCACGCTGCTTTTTTGCTAAGGTGTCCGGCAACCTATAAAGACCATATCGCGAGGTGTCTGCTTGATTAGGGTGCTAGTAGTCGATGACCATGATCTCGTTCGTACAGGTATTACACGAATGCTGGCTGACATCGATGGCCTGCAAGTGGTCGGTCAGGCCGAGTCAGGGGAGGAGTCCCTGCTCAAGGCCCGGGAATTGAAACCCGATGTGGTTCTGATGGACGTCAAGATGCCTGGGATCGGCGGTCTTGAAGCCACGCGCAAATTGTTGCGCAGTCACCCGGATATCAAAGTCGTGGCCGTCACTGTCTGTGAAGAAGATCCGTTCCCGACCCGCTTGCTGCAAGCCGGCGCGGCGGGTTACCTGACCAAGGGCGCGGGCCTCAATGAAATGGTGCAGGCCATCCGCCTGGTGTTTGCCGGTCAGCGTTACATCAGCCCGCAGATTGCCCAGCAACTGGTGTTCAAGTCGTTCCAGCCTTCCAGTGATTCGCCGTTCGATGCCTTGTCGGAGCGCGAGATCCAGATTGCGTTGATGATCGTTGGCTGCCAGAAAGTGCAGATCATCTCCGACAAGCTGTGCCTGTCCCCGAAAACCGTGAATACCTACCGTTACCGTATCTTCGAGAAGCTCTCGATCAGCAGCGATGTCGAACTGACGTTGCTGGCGGTCCGCCACGGCATGGTCGACGCCAGCGCCTGACAATGACCGAGCCGTTTGATCCGAGTGCTTTTCTTTCCACCTGCAGTGGCCGTCCTGGCGTGTATCGCATGTTCGACAGCGATGCGCGTCTGCTCTACGTCGGTAAAGCCAAGAACCTGAAGAACCGCCTGGCCAGCTACTTCCGCAAGACTGGCCTGGCGCCGAAGACCGCTGCGCTGGTGGGGCGTATCGCGCAGATCGAAACCACCATCACCGCCAATGAAACGGAAGCCCTGCTGCTCGAGCAGACGCTGATCAAGGAATGGCGGCCGCCGTACAACATCCTGTTGCGCGACGATAAGTCCTATCCCTATGTGTTCCTGTCCGATGGCGAGTTTCCGCGATTCAGCATCCATCGCGGGGCGAAAAAGCACAAAGGCAAATACTTCGGCCCGTACCCCAGCGCCGGGGCCATCCGCGAGAGCCTGAGCCTGCTGCAAAAGACCTTCATGGTCCGCCAGTGCGAGGACAGCTACTACAAGAACCGCACCCGACCCTGCCTGCAGTACCAGATCAAACGCTGCAAGGCGCCCTGCGTCGGCCTGGTGGAGCCTGAGGTATACGCCGACGATGTGCGCCACTCGGTGATGTTCCTCGAAGGTCGCAGCAATGCCCTGACTGATGAACTCTCGACCGGCATGGAGCAGGCGGCCAGCACCCTGGACTTCGAAAAAGCCGCCGAACTGCGGGATCAGATTTCCCTGCTGCGGCGGGTGCAGGATCAGCAGAGCATGGAAGGCGGCAGCGGCGACGTGGATGTGGTCGCGGCCTTCGTTAACCCGGGCGGCGCCTGTGTGCACCTGATCAGTGTGCGTGGCGGCCGGGTGCTGGGCAGCAAGAACTTCTTTCCCCAGGTGGGCATCGAGGAGGAGGTGGCCGAGGTCATGTCGGCATTCCTCGGGCAGTACTTCCTCAGCAGCCCGGAGCGCGACTTGCCGAGCGAACTGATCGTCAACGTGGTCCATGACGACTTCCCGGCCCTGATCGAGGCGATCCAGGCGTTGCGTGGCCGCGAGCTGAGCATCAGCCACCGGGTGCGCGGCACGCGGGCGCGCTGGCAGCAGCTGGCGGTGACCAACGCCGAGCAGGCCCTGAGCGCGCGCCTGGCCAACCGGCAGCATGTGGCCGCCCGTTTCGACGCCCTGGCCGACGTGCTGAACCTGGACGAACCGCCGCAGCGCCTGGAGTGTTACGACATCAGTCACTCCAGCGGCGAGGCGACCGTGGCGTCCTGCGTGGTGTTCGGCCCGGAAGGACCGCTGAAGTCCGATTACCGCCGCTACAACATCGAAGGTGTCACTGCCGGCGACGACTATGCGGCGATGCACCAGGCCCTGACCCGGCGCTTCAGCAAGCTCAAGGACGGCGAGGGCAAGCTGCCGGACATCCTCCTGGTGGACGGCGGCAAGGGCCAGCTATCCATGGCCCGCGACGTGCTCAACGAACTGGCGGTGCCCGACCTGATCCTGCTGGGCGTGGCCAAGGGCGCGACGCGCAAGGCCGGCTTCGAGACCCTGTACCTCAACGACGCGGCCCATGAGTTCACCCTCAAGGGCGATTCGCCGGCGCTGCACCTGATCCAGCAGATCCGCGACGAGGCCCACCGTTTCGCGATCACCGGCCACCGCGCGCGTCGCGGCAAGACCCGCCGCACCTCGACCCTGGAAGGCGTGGCCGGCGTCGGCCCCAAACGCCGCCGCGACCTGCTGAAACATTTTGGTGGATTGCAGGAGCTGTCTCGTGCAAGCATCGACGAGATCGCCAAAGCCCCGGGGATCAGTAAAAAGCTCGCTGAGTTGATTTATGCGAATCTGCACAGCGAGTAGAATGCCCATTCACCTCGTAGCCAGTTGTGCCGATGAATATCCCTAATCTGATCACCGTTCTACGCGTTCTGCTTATCCCGATCTTCATTTTGCTGTTTTACCTGCCGTACAGCTGGAGCTACGTCGCCGCCAGTTCCGTCTTCGCCTTTGCCGCGGCCACCGACTGGCTCGACGGCTACCTGGCGCGACGCCTGGAGCAGAGCACGCCGTTCGGGGCCTTCCTCGATCCGGTGGCCGACAAGTTGATGGTAGCGGTGGCTCTGGTGCTGCTGGTGCAGGAACACGGCAATCTGTGGCTGACCCTACCGGCCGCGGTGATCATCGGACGCGAAATCGTTGTCTCCGCCCTGCGCGAGTGGATGGCCGAACTCGGTGCCCGTGCCCAGGTAGCAGTGTCCAACATGGGCAAATGGAAAACCGCGGCGCAGATGCTGGCGCTGGTGATCCTGCTGGCCAATCCTCCGGCCTTCACCTTCTGGGTGCTGCTGGGGTACGCCTTGTTGCTGATCGCGGGCGGGCTGACCTTGTGGTCCATGCTGCAGTACCTGCGCGCTGCCTGGCCGCACCTGAAGACCGATGTAGAAAAAAAATAAAACTTTTTTGAATCAAGGGGTTGACGCAGTTTCGGATTTCTATAGAATGCACACCACCAAGACGCGGGAATAGCTCAGTTGGTAGAGCACGACCTTGCCAAGGTCGGGGTCGCGAGTTCGAGTCTCGTTTCCCGCTCCAAATACTAAAAACGGACCTCTTATGAGGTCCGTTTTTTTTCGTCCCAAAGAAAAGTTTTCTTTGATTCTTCCAACGACATTCGCTGAAGAAGCACAGAGAGACAGGCGATAGTGTGGCGGTGCTTCGCCCGCTGGATGCTCAGACTGAAATGTAGGGACTCACATCCGGTCTTTATAGCCAGTTAACCCTTTGGGCCAAGTTCTCTGTTCAGTCATTAGGCAAGTGCATCTGGACCTCCAGGGCGTCATGAAGGAGCCTGACGACCTCGATCACCTCGTCGTTTGTCACACGATAAAACACGATATGGCGCAGGCTTTTGACCGTTCCATGGGGTTGTTTGGCCTGCTGGCGTGAGTAGATGAGGTGATAGCTGCGAAGGCCCGGTGCAAGCTCGGCGCGGTCGTGGCAGCCCATGCGATAGGGTGTGCCGGCGATATCTTGCAGCGCGGTGAGGATCAGGGCCTGGTAGCGCTGGCGTGCTTGATCGCCGAACTGCGCCTGAAAGAATCTGAGGATGTCGACAACGTCGGTGTGCGCAGCGTTGGAAATCCGATACTGCGGCATGCTCAGTGTTCCTCACGCACGGGGAGGGTTGCCTCCAGGCTCAAACCCTCGAGGTAGTGCTCCAGGTCCCCTTCGTCTAACTGCGTGAAGCGCTCGTGCTCAAGATCCATGATGCCGATCGAGGTCGCCTGACGCAGGGCCTCGATTTTGGCGCTGTCTTCGGCGACGCGTTGCTCCAGTAGCCGCAAGCCTTCTCGCATCCCTTCGCTGGCATTCTGATAACGGCCAGACTGAACCAGGTCCTGGATAACCTGTTCCTGGTGAGGGGTGAGAACTACGTTTCGAGTCGCCATGGTTGGCTCCAGATCGGGATAAACAATCATTCTTGATATGCCATCGCACTGGAAAATGCATGATTTGGGGTTTGCATCTGACGAGCTGGAATGCAAGGGCTCATCAGCAGTGCATGAGTCAAATGAGCTTTTCCGACTTCGAATACGTCTTCGGCGTAAGCCAGCCCGGCGTGGACGCTTTCTGGCTGAAATGGGGTAGGTGCCGTCCTGTGGAGCGGTTTACTGGCGCTGATCGAACCGTACCGTTTCAAGGTAGGCGATGGTCATAAGTCTTGGCCTCTAGACACCATGCTGTGCAGTCATCTGCTGCAAGGGCAGTACGCAATGATTGGTGTTCTCGCAACTTGTTGGACCAGGCCAGAGTGGAACAACAGTTACCCTCTGGTTGCCTATGGACTAAGGGGGGTAGTAAGCCAAACATACTGAGCTAGCAGTGCTGCAACCAGACCGATTCCTCCTTGAATACGTACCCACCGAACAGCTGCTCTGCTACTGAGCGACTCACTTGTAATACTAAACATGGATTTCATATACCACATCCACATGCGGCTTTGTTTTACATAGTCGAGCACCCGTTCTGGTACAACTGCCATTGCAGTTGATATGAATATGCACCACAGAATTATCAGTAATAATATTGCCCTGAACATATTTCTCTCTTGGTGTGGGCTCGCTGGAGTAGTAAAGCGCCTGGGTTTTCTTGAAGCTCCGCCCGTGATTGTTCAGGATGCAGTGATCCGGTTTTACTTATGGTCTGAATCGTCGATCTTCCTGTAGCTACGGAACAAGATAACGACGAATCCAACTCCGCTGATTAAGAAAAAGCCCCATATAGCCAGCTTTGTTGAGGGTGTTAACTGTTCGGCGGATGCAAACTTCATTGAGGCTATCAACGCTAATGTAGCCCATAAGCACATGGCCAGCGATAGCGATCAAGGTCGCCGTGCGCAATGGCGAGCTGGATGACATGGGTGCTCGACAAGGGGAGTAGGGCATGGGGCATGCCCCTGTGTCGATCGGCCGATGCGAGCGTGGCCTTGACCTCCTGTAACGGCCGCCCCAGGGGCCTTTCCAAGGCCGGCCAACCCTGCGATCAGAACAAATCGAGATATCGAGGCCCGGCGTTTACAGCCCCTGTCTCTATTGCCCGGGGTTTGCCCCCGGGCGCATAGGGCCAATTGCGGCACGTGGTGGTCCGGCATGATCTAAGCTCCAGAAAGACCGGCTCTCAGGGCAGGAATCGCGATGCGAACCACACCGGAAAACAGTCTGAAAGATGCGTTGAAAGCCTGTCGGGACAGCTTCATGTCTGTCGGCTTCTTCAGCTTCTTTATCAACGCGCTGATGCTCGTTCCCACCTTCTACATGCTGCAGGTGTATGGGCGGGTGATCACCAGCGGAAGCCTGACGACCCTGGCGATGCTGACGCTGATCATGACCGCGCTGGTGATCACCATGGGCTCCCTGGAGTGGGTGCGGTCGCGCATCATGGTCCGGGTCAGTACCCGGCTGGATGTGTTGCTCAGCCGCCAGGTCTACAAGGCCAGCTTCAAGCGCGCCCTGGACAGTGGCGGCATGGATGCGTCGGCGCAGCCGCTCAACGACCTGACGGGGCTGCGGCAGTTTCTCTCCGGCAACGGTCTGTTCGCCTTTTTCGACGCGCCCTGGTTGCCGATCTATGTCGCCGTGATGTTCCTCTTCCATCCCTGGTTCGGCTGGGTCGCGACGGGTAGTGCGCTGTTGCTGCTGATCCTGGCCGTGGTCAACGAGAAGCTCACGGCGTCGACCCTGGCCCAGGCCAACAAGGAGCATATCGGCTCCACGCTCTACACCACCAAGAACCTGCGCAACGCCGAAGTCATCGAGTCCATGGGCATGCTGGAAACCCTGATGGACCGCTGGGGGCGTCGGCAGGGCAACGTGTTGCTGCTGCAGTCCCTGGCGAGCGACCGGGGGGCGATCGTCAGTACGATTTCCCGGTCTTTCCGGCTGCTGGTGCAATCGCTGGTGCTGGGCCTGGGCGCCTACCTGGCGGTGGACCACCAGGTGGGGGCGGGCATGGTGTTCGCCGGGGCGGTGCTGCTCGGGCGGGCGCTGGCCCCGATCGACCTGATGATCAGCAGTTGGAAGGGTTTCATCACCGCCCGCTCGCAGTACAAACGGCTGAACGACATCCTCGAAAAGCTGCAGGGCCAACCCGAGCGCCTGCCGTTGCCCGCGCCCAATGGGCAGGTGCAGGTGGAGAACCTGATTGTCGCGGCCCCGGGCTCGAAAACCCCGATCCTCAAGAACATCAGCTTCAACGTCCCCGCCGGTTGCGTGGTGGGCATCATCGGCCCCAGCGCCTCGGGCAAGTCGACCCTGGCTCGGGCGCTGATGGGGGTCTGGCCCGCGCAGCATGGGGGGGTCCGGCTCGATGGCGCGGACATCAGCACCTGGGACAAGCATGAGCTTGGCCCGCATATCGGCTACCTGCCCCAGGACATCGAACTGTTCGAAGGCAGCGTCGCCGAGAACATTGCCCGTTTCGCCGAGATCGATCCGGTGAAAGTCATCCAGGCGGCCAAGACCGCCGGCGTTCACGAAATGATCCTGCTGCTGCCCGATGGCTACGACACGGTCATCGGCAGCGAAGGGGTGATGCTCTCGGGCGGGCAGCGCCAGCGCATCGGCCTGGCCCGCGCCCTGTACGGGCACCCGCGGCTGATCATTCTCGACGAGCCCAATTCCAATCTCGACGAGGTCGGCGATCGCGCCCTGGCGGCCGCCATCCAGCAGATCAAGCACACCGGCGCGACCCTGTTCGTGATTACCCATCGCACCAACATCGTGTCGCAACTGGATCGGCTGATGGTGATGATCGCCGGGGAGATCAGCCTCTATGGGCCGCGCGAGCATGTACTGGCCGAGCTCAGCGCGCAGCAACAGCAGGGCCAGAAACACGCCATGCCAGCCCCCGCGGGCGCCAGTGTGGCTCCGGTCGATACCCGTAAGGACCATGGCGATGAATCCTACGATGCCCAGCCGACAAATTGAGAGCTTCGCCCACCTCCCGGTGTCCGACCGCAAAGTCCGCCGCCTGGGCCTGAGTATCATCGGGGTGACCTTCGGCCTGTTCGGCACCTGGGCGGCCATCGCGCCCCTGGACGGTGCCGCCTACGCCCCCGGGGTGGTCACCGTGCAGGCGTACCGCAAGACGGTCCAGCACCTTGAGGGCGGGATCGTCAAGGAGGTACTGGTCCATGACGGGGATATCGTCAAGCAGGACGATCCGTTGATCGTCCTCGACGATGCCCAGCTGCGTTTCGAATACGAGATGGCCCACGGTCAGCTGGTGGCGGCCAAGGCCACGGAAGCGCGGCTGATCTCCGAGCGCGATGCGCTGCCGGCGATCGACTTCGGGCGGGTGGCCGATCTCAGCAGCCCGCGCGGGGAGGAAGCGCGCCAGAGCGAGACCCAGGTGTTCAACGCCCGGCGCGGCTCGCGCCTGGGCCAGGTCTCGGTGCTGCAGGAGCGCATCGGCCAGTTGCAGCAACAGATCAGGGGCCTGGAGTCGATGGTCGGCACCAAGGTCCAGCTGGAGAGTTCCTACAGCAATGAAATCGGCGAGTTGAGCGAGCTGCTCAAGCAAGGCTTCGTCGACAAGCAACGCATGCTCGAGCAGGAACGCAAGCTGGGAATGCTCAGGACCGAGGTGTCGGATCACCGTTCGACCATTAACCGCACCCGCCTGCAGATCAACGAAACCCAGCTGCAGATCCTGCAGATCGACAAGGATTTCAACGCCGATGTGGCCAAGCAACTGGCGGAAGTGCAAACCAAGATCTATGACTTGCAGGAGAAAACCTCGGCCCTTGAGGACCGGCTCAGCCGTATCGTCATCCGCGCCCCCGAGGCGGGCATGGTGATCGGCATGACCGTGCACACCGTGGGCGGTGTGGTGCGCGCGGCGACGCCGCTTCTGGACATCGTGCCATCGGTGTCCGAGCTGGTCATCGAGGCCCAGGTGGCGCCGGTGGATATCGACCGGGTCGGCATCGGCAAGCGGGCCGATATCCGTTTCGGTGCGTTCAAGAGCTCGACCACTCCGGTGATCGAGGGCGAGGTCAGCAGTGTCTCGGCCGACCGGCTGGTCAATGAAAAGACCGGGAATGGTTATTACCTGGCGCGGGTCCGGGTGACCGAGAAAGGGGTGCGTACCTTGGGGGAACGCAGGCTGTTGCCGGGGATGCCGGCAGACGTATTGATCATCACCGGGCAACGGACGCTGTTGCAGTACCTGTTGCAGCCGGCCCGGGATGTCATGTCTCAATCGATGATCGAGGAGTGACCATGGAAGTGTCGTCAATGCTGTTGGGTGGGGTATTGATGCTTACAACAGGGGCCGCACTAGCACAAACCCCTGCCGCAACACCGAAAGAGGTCCGGGCCTCGACCTATTCCACGGACCTGATGCAACTGTATCGCGAGGCCCGCTTGGAGGACCCCAAGGTCCTGGCCTCCTTTGCACAGGCGCAAGCGGGCAAGGAGTATCAGCGCGAGGCCATGGGGGCGCTGTTGCCACAACTGTCGTTCAACGCCGGGGCGAACCGGATCCACCAGGAAAACGACCTGATCGATGCGCGCAGCTTCGATAGCGAAAGCTACAGCCTGGTGCTGCGCCAGTACCTCTACAACAAGGCCGCCTGGGAGAACTACCAGAAGTTCAAGAGCCTGGCCAAGCAGTCCGAATCCGAAGCGCTGGACGCCCAGTCCGAGGCCGCGGTGGAGCTGGCGCGGCGTTACTTCACCGCCTTGGCGGCCGAGGACGAACTGGAGTTGGTGAGGGCCGAGCGGCGCACCACGCAAAAGAGCCTGGACCGGGTCAATGCCCTGTACGACAAGCAGATGGCCATGGTGACCGACCAGCTCGATCTCAAGGCCCGGGTGGACTTGCTCGCGGCGCAGGAGATGGATGCCCGCAACCAGGCCAGCATCAGCCGCGAGTCCCTGGCGGAGATCGTCGGCCGGCCGGTCAAGGAGAAGCTCAACCGGATCAGCAACAATGCGCAACTGCGGGTGACGGCGCAGAGCCTCGAGTCCTGGGTGCGCGAGGGCATGGAGCTGAACCCGACGCTCAAGGCCAGCGAGAGCGGCGTCGAGGCCGCGAACGCGGCGTTGCGTGGTGGCAAGGGCGGGCACTATCCGACCGTGAGCCTGAACCTGAGCGCGCAACAGACCAACGAAGGCTACAACAACACCCTGGCGCCGCGCACCGACAGTTATGTGGCCGGTATCGGCGTCCAGGTGCCGCTGTACAGCGGCGGCTCGACCTCGGCGCGGGTCCGCGGGCTCTACCAGGATCAACAGGTCGCCGAGCAGCAGCTGGAGTCGATCCGGCGCCGGGTGGTCAAGGAAATCACCAGCGCCTACCTGACCGCCAATTCCAACGGCGAAAAGATCGACGCCAATCGCCTGGCCCTGGAGTCGGCCCAGCTGTCCAGGGTGGCGGCGGAGAAGGGCCTGAGCTACGGCATGGTCAATGCCGTCGATGTACTGACCAGCGTGCGCAACGAATTCCGCGTGCGGCGTGACCTGCTCAAGACCCAATACGAGTTCCTCAGCAACGTCTTCAGCCTCAATCGCTGGGCGGGAAAACCGCCGGGGGAAAGCGTCGCCAGCGTCAACGGCTGGCTGAGTCCCGGTAGCGCCGGCCAGGCCGTGGACGTCGACGCCGAGGAATAGACCGCGCTTGAGCGTTATCCGCCTTTTCACCCCAGACTGTCCGTCGCCCCACAGAGTCATTCTGCTGGGGCGATGGCGTTTGCAAGGCCTGTGCGCAGGCGAGCATCGCCAAGGGGGCCTGGGACCTCAGCGCAGGCCGCTCGCCTGCCTGGCGGGCCTTGAGGGGGGCCGGGCAGGCCTGGGACGGCAAGGCGGATCTCGCCGGTAAATTGACATACTCGCCATTCTTGTACTGAGTTGTACGCCATTCGTCCGTTAATTGACGAGCCGGGGTTGGGGCGGTGTGGCCCGCGGATCGCCTGCGGTACACCTAAGATCTTGATTTTCAGGGGGCAGGGCGGTCCTCGGGGGCCTCGGCGGGGCCAACTCCCCGGGCTTGGGACGATGACTGGCCGATGGGCGGGCGGGCAGCACACAGGGCTGGCCTAGACTCAATGCAGGGGTTCGCGGGAGCCCGAAAAACACCTGTAAGCTATTGATACGTATTCCTATTCATATCGTTTCAAGAGTCTTGCCCGGCGTTGGAAACCTGCGTAACGCCTGGTGGTGCCACCCGGTTGCCAACACCTGGACGGGCACCTTCAACGGTAGTCGGCGTTTGCATTCGTCCTCCGGGCGCGGTGGATGGGTGAGCTAGCGGCTGATCAAAAAAGGCCAGCGGAGGGAGGCCATCATTCGTTTTTCAGGGGAGGCAGGAAGGTATGCCAGACCACAAAAAAACGATACGCGTCATGCTGATCGATTGTCGCCCTCTTGTGCTCATGGGCCTTCACGACGTGATCAATGCCAGGAAACCCCGGATGGAGGTGAGCGGCCATGCCACCACCTATACCCATGCGTTGGACCTGGCCGATCAATTGCGTCCCGATGTGGTTTTTTTCAGTTTCTTTCCGGATGCGCTGAGCCCGCTGGAGGTCGTTGCCGGGCTTGCCCGCAACAGCGAAATGAAGGTGCTGGTGCTCAAGGGCCTGTACGAAGCCATCCCGGTGGCCGAGGTGATGGAGGCGGGCGCGCGGGGCATCGTGCTGGCGGAGGATCCGACGGAGTCGATCATCCGGGCCATTATCCAGGTCCATCATCACGACACCGGCCTGGACCGGGCCTGGTCCGGTGAGTTGTCCGACTATGCCGCGACCCGGCATGTGTCCCTGCGATGCAACAAGGAGCGAGCGAAACAGGCGCGGCTGACGCTGCGCGAAAGGGAACTGATCTACGCCATCGTCGGCGACCCGTCCGCCAAGTACATGAGCATCGCCGAGCGGCTGGGCATCAGCGAGCACACCGTGCACAACCACCTCAGCAACATCTATCAGAAGCTGGATCTGATCAACCGTATCGACTTGCTGATGTATGCGCTCAAACATGGGCTCACCAGTGGTGAGGAACCGCCCAAGTCCACTCGGGCGGGACCGGATTGAGTTTCCCTTCAGGACATGGCCCGACAGCCTCGTGAGGCGCCTGGGCCGTCGTTGTCCTGGTCGATTCCTGCCGCGTGAATCGCCGTCTGCCGTCCTGTCCTGCCAGCCTTGTGGGGTTTTGGCATTCGGCGCGCCGCGCACCTCGGAACCGCAAAAAATGCGAAGGTGGTTTCCAGGCCACCTTCGCATCCGTTTCCCCGCTGCGTTTCAGACGCTGCCATGCACGATGTCGGTGTTGAGCGGATGGGCCCCGACCAGGGTAATGGTGGTCAGCTGTCCGCCGGTCTCGGCGATCGTCACCACGCCGTCGGCGCCCGCGTTGTTGATCGACTGCACCGTGGCCCCCGGATCACCGATCAGCACCAGCGTATCCCGGGCACCGGCGGCCGTATCGAAGCCGGTGACCTGATACTTGTTATCGGCGCCCGACAGGTCGATGTTGAAGGCATCCCGGGCACCGGTAGTACCCACCAGGCGGAAGTCGAACAGCGCATCGTTCGGGTCGTTGGCGAACAGGTTGGCGTTGAACGCGCTGGCCGCCGTGTCCCCGTCCTTGTCGGTGACCGTCGCGTTGAACGACAGCTTGATATCGCTGGCCAGGCTCTCGGTCTCGTGAGCGAACTGGATTACCGGGATCTTGATCGTGCCCTTGCCCATCGTCAGTTGGACGGCGTCTATCAGGTGGGTGCCATCCCAATTGAGGGTGAAGGATTTCTGGCCTCCGGCTTCCGCATGCAGGTCAGCGGCCTGCACCTTGATCGGTGCGCCCGAGGTCGTGCCGTTGTCGTAGTAGATGGTGTAGTACAACTCTTCCGTGGCCGGGTCGTAGCCCTGCACCGAGTTGTCGATAAACACTTTCATACTCGTCAACAGGGTCTCGGGGTTGACCACGAAGCTCTCGTCACCGGCATTGATGCCAGCGGTGTTGTTGCCCTCCAGGTTGTTGTTGGCGATGCCGATGCCCGAGGTACTGACGTTCAAGGCCGCGGTACCGATGTACGACGGCAGCGGGTTGGTCTGCAGTTGCGCCTCGGTAGGGTCGGGCGCCCCGATGCCGACACCGGTCAGGATGCTGTTCGGACCGGTTTGCGGAGCCAGCGGATCCGCGCCGAAGAACACCACATGCTCGGTGCCAATGGTCAGGGTGCGCACCGGATCAGGCCCACCGGCGTCCAGCGAACCGTCGGCGGTGCTGAGGACGACGGTGGAGTGGAAGCTTTCCAGCAGATCCAGGGCGTAGGTGCCATTGGCATAGGCGCTCAGGGTGTAGTGGACGGTGGTGTTCGCCGTGGCAGGGTTGTTGTCGAAGTCACCGGTCAAGGTGCCGGCGAACTGGTAGGCGCCACTGCCATCCGGCGAAGGCGACTGTTCGACCAGAGTGCCGGTACCGGTGGTGGTCGTGTTGTCCGGCCTTACCAGGGTGAACTGGCCGTTCACCAGGGAGATGTCCAGGCCGTTGGCATTCAGCCCGTCGGCGCCCGTGCCCAGGTCCCAGTAGCCTTGCTGCGCGTGGTCGGTACCGGTACCGATCAGGTTGCCGAAGGCCAGGGTCGGGGTGTCGTCATTGACGGTGATCACCAGCTTGTTGGCGGCCGCCGTCACGATGTCGCCGTCCTTGTCGGTGGCTTGCAGCAAGGTGCCCAGGTTGAGGGTGAGGTCGTTTTCGTTGTTACCCGCGGCATGGTCCAGGGGTTGCAGCAGGGTAAAGGCGTAGGCACCCGCAGCGCTGAGGCTGAAGGTGAACACATTGACCGCCCCCGCCTTGGCCGTCAGGGTATCGCCGGCCACGCTGTACACCAGGGCCGTGCCGCCGGAGCTCAGCGCCGCCAGGCCGCTGGTATCGCTGGACAGGGAGTAGCTCAGCGGTACATCGGCGCCGGACTGGAAGATCCCCGTCACGCTGCCACTGGCGACTGTGGCTTCACCGGGCACATCGCCGATACCACCGGGAATGCCATGGGCCAGGCCGTCTTCGTCGACGATACCGGTCACAGGGGTTCCGGTGGCGGTTGGCGTGTCGTCATTGACGGTGATCACCAGCTTCTCGGCGGCAGCCGTGACGGTGTCGCCATCGTTATCGGTGGCTTTGAGCAGCGTGCCGAGGTTGAGGGTGATGTTGTTTTCGTCGTTACCGGCGGGGTGATCCAGCGGTTGCAGCAGGGTAAAGCTGTAGGCACCCGCGGCGCTGAGGCTGAAGGTGAACACATTGACCGCGCCGGCCTTGGCGGTGAGGGTATCGCCGGCCACGCTGTACACCAGGGCCACACCGCCGGAACTCAGGGCGGGCAGGCCGCTGGTGTCGCTGGACAGCGAGTAGGTCAGCGGTACGTCGGCGCCGGACTGGAAGATGCCCGTCACGCTGCCACTGGCCACGGTAGCTTCGCCGGGCACGTCGCCGATACCGCCGGGGATGCCGTTGGCCAGGCCGTCTTCGTCGACCGTACCGGTCACAGGGGTGCCGGTGGCGGTCGGCGTGTCGTCATTGACGGTGATCACCAGTTTCTCGGCAGCGGCCGTCACGGTGTCGCCATCGTTATCGGTGGCTTTGAGCAGGGAGCCGAGGTTGAGGGTGATGTTGTTTTCGTCGTTACCGGCGGGGTGATCCAGCGGTTTGAGCAGGGTGAAGCTGTAGGCGCCGGCAGCGCTGAGGCTGAAGGTGAAGACATCCACCGCGCCGGCCTTGGCCGTCAGTGTGTCGCCCACCACGCTGTACACCAGGGCCACGCCGCCGGAGCTCAGGGCGGGCAGGCTGCTGGTATCGCTCGAGAGCGAGTAGGTCAGGGGCACGTCGGCGCCGGAGTGGAAGATGCCGGTCACGCTGCCGCTGGCCACCGTGGCTTCGCCGGGCACATCGCCGATACCGCCGGGAATGCCGTTGGCCAGGCCGTCTTCATCGACCGTGCCGGTCACGGCGGTGCCGGTGGCGTCTGGCGTGTCGTCATTGACAGTGATCACCAGCTTCTCGGCCGCCGCCGTGACCGAGTCGCCATCCTTGTCGGTGGCCTTCAGCAGGGAGCCCAGGTTGATGTTGATGTTGTTTTCGTCGTTACCGGCGGGATGGTCCAGCGGTTGCAGCAGGGTAAAGGTGTAGGCACCCGCTGCGCTCAGGGTGAAGGTGAAGACATTGACCGCGCCGGCCTTGGCGGTGAGGGTATCGCCGACCACGCTGTAGACCAGGGCCACGCCGCCCGAACTCAGCGCAGGCAAGCCGCTGGTATCGGTCGCCAGGGAATAGCTCAGCGGCACGTCGGCGCCAGGCTGGAAGATGCCGGTGACGCTGCCGCTAGCGACCGTGGCTTCGCCGGGCACGTCACCGACACCGCCGGGAATGCCATTGGCCAGGCCGTCTTCGTCGACCGTACCGGTCACGGCGGTGCCGGCCGCTCCCGGCCCATCGTCCTCGAAGATCATCTTCGAGCCGATCTCGGTGGTCTCGGTCGAGGCCTGTTTCAGGGTGAAACCACCGACATCGAAGTCGGCGTGGTTATTGCCCGAGGCGTTGAGGGCCGCACCGTTCTCCACCAGGACGCGGTTGTGATCCGCGGAGGTGCTGTATTCGATCCTGTAGCCGGCCTTGACCCCGGTGATGGTGGCCACTCCGCCGGCAAAGGTGATGGCAATGCTCGGGTCATTCACCGAGCCGTCGGAGTTCTCGATCACTTGCCCGGTGCTGATGTTGACCACCCGGACATTGGTGATGGTCACCGGCGTATCGTTGCTGTAGCCGTTGACGAAGTTCACCCCGGATTCGACTGCGGTGCTGAAGGCACTGACTTTCACCACGGCACTCTTGCCGCTCTGCAGTTGCACCACATCGAAGGTGGCCGACTTGGCATTAAACATGTTGGTGAAGTCGATATTGGCTTCCACATCGGCTTCGTTCTGGTCCAGGTTGGGAATGGTCACGTTCTGCCGGGCACCGGTGACGAAGGTGAACCGGATGCCTTCCTGTTCCACGATCATCTGGTTGTTGGTGCCGAAGGTGGTCGAGCCGCCGCCCTGGCTGGTGTTGATGGTGTCACCGGTGTTGATGTTGACGCCCGAGGACTGGTCGGCGGGGTCCTTGCCGGTGGCGATGATCGTCGGATCGCTGATCCGTATCACCCCGGCGTCGTTGTACACCGTCGGGTTGGCCTTGGTGAACATCAGGAACAGGTTCTGCCCGGAAGGCGCGTTGGCCAGGCTGAAACTCAGGTCCTGGCTGGCGCCGATGAACACCTTGTTCAGCAGGTTGACGGCATCGTCCGGGTTAGTGGCGTCCGGATGCTTGAGCGGTTGGTATTCCACGGTCCAGATCTTGCCGCCCGACACCGGCGAGCCGGTTTCTTCGATATAGCCGGCGAACACGATCGCCCCGGCAGGGCCGCCGGCCCGACCCACAACGATGTTGTTATTGGTCGTATCGGTATAGAGCAGGATGCTGGTGCCATCGAGGGTCAGCAGGCCGCTGTCCAGGCCATTGAGCGGCGCGCCCAGGCTGTCGGTGAAGCTGATATCGGTAATGCTGCCGCCGGGGGGCGGGCTGAGGGTAAAGGCATTGCTGCCCGTATCGCCCGCGGCGCCGGTGTAGCCGCTCAAGGCAGCACCCGTGGCGGTACCGGCCCCGAGGGCGGTCAAGCGGGTAGTGAAGTCTGAGGGCAGGGCGGCCACCAGGATGTCATTGTCGTTGGCATCTTCTGCCGGGCTGGGCGTGGCCGTGGCGTTCTGCAGCCCGGCGGTTTCGTCCAGGGAAACGCTCGCGCCGGTGGCGACGATCAGCGAGGCGCTGTTGGTCTGGATACTGGCGGTGGACAGGGTGTCGTAGCTGGAGAGAACGGGGTACAGAGCGGCGCTGCTGCTATCGGTCAGGTCGTTCGTGGGGAGTATGGGTTTTTTCGGCGTAGTCATGACGGTCTCCTGAACAGTTCCAGTCGTCGAGGCCGGACCGTGGCCTTCTGCTGGCACCTGTCACAACTATGGTGATGCGGCGCGGGTCGCGCATTGGCCGATACTCCCAGGCGGGATGGGAGTTTTAGCCTATCCAGGGGTAAAAAGGCGCGAGTCGGCGCGGATCTTCCATCGACTCCGTACGCGGGTTGCCCATATCGGCGCTAAAAAAAGCGAGGGTGGTTCCCAGGCCACCCTCGCATCGGTTTACCGCGCTACGTTTCAGACGCTGGCGTGCACGATGTCGGTATTGAGCGGATGAGCGCCGACCAGGGTAATGGTGGTCAGCTGTCCGCCGGTCTCGGCGATCGTCACCACGCCGTCGGCGCCGGCATTGTTGATCGACTGCACGGTGGCACCCGGATCACCGACCAGCACCAGGGTATCCCGGGCACCGGCGGCCGTATCGAAGCCGGTGACCTGGTACTTGTTGTCGGCGCCCGACAGGTCGATGTTGAAGGCATCCCGCGCCCCCGTGGTGCCCACCAGGCGGAAGTCGAACAGCGCATCGGTCGGGTCGTTGGCGATCAGGTTGGCGTTGAACGCGCTGGCCGCCGTATCCCCGTCCTTGTCGGTGACCGTTGCGTTGAAGGACAGCTTGATATCGCTGGCCAGGTTCTCGGTCTCATGAATGAACTGGATCACCGGGATCTTGACCTCACCCTTGCCCATCGTCAGCTGGACCGCATCGATCAGGTGGGTGCCATCCCACTGCACGGTGAAGGACTTCTGGTTGCCTGCCTCCGCGTGCAGGTCGCCGGCCAGTACCTTGATCGGGGCGCCCGAGGTGGTGCCGTTATCGTAGTAGATGGTGTAGTACAGCTCTTCCGTGGCCGGGTTGTAGCCCTGCACCGAGTTGTCGATAAAGATCTTCATGCCCGTCAACAGGGTCTCGGGGTTGATCACGAAGCTCTCGTCACCGGCATTGATGCCGGCCGTGGTGTTGCCCTCCAGCAGGTTGTTGGCGATACCGATCCCCGAGGTACTGACGTTCATCGCCGAGTTGCCGATGTACGACGGCAGAGGGTTGGTCTGCAGTTGTGCCTCGGTAGGGTCGGGGGCTCCGACCCCGACCCCGGTCAGGATGCTGTTCGAACCGGTTTGTGGCGCCAACGGATTGGCGGCGAAGAACACCACATGCTCGGTGCCGATGGTCAGGGTGCGTACCGGGTCCGGGCCGCCGGCATCCAGCGAGCCGTCGGCACTGCTGACCACCACGGTCGACTGGAAGCTTTCCAGCAGGTCCAGGGCATAGGTGCCGTTGGCGTAGGCCGTCAGGGTGTAGTGCACGGTGGTATTGGCCGTGGCCGCGTTGTTGTCGAAGTCACCGGTCAGGGTGCCGGCGAACTGGTAGGCGCCGCTGCCGTCCGGCGAAGGCGATTGCTCGACCAGGGTACCGGTGCCGGTGGTGGTCGTGTTGTCCGGCCTGACCAGGGTGAACTGGCCGTTCACCAGGGAGATATCCAGGCCGTTGGCATTCAGCCCGTCGGCGCCCGTGCCCAGATCCCAGTAGCCTTGCTGCGCGTGGTCGGTACCGGTACCGATCAGGTTGCCGAAGGCCAGGGTCGGGGTGTCGTCGTCAACGGTGATCACCAGCTTGTTGGCCGCGGCCGTTACCGTGTCGCCGTCCTTGTCGGTGGCCTGCAGCAGTGTGCCCAGGTTGAGGGTGAGGTCGTTTTCATCGTTACCGGCGGCATGATCCAGCGGTTGCAGCAGGGTAAAGGCGTAGGCCCCCGCGGCGCTGAGGCTGAAGGTGAACACACTGACCGCACCGGCCTTGGCCGTCAGGGTATCGCCCGCCACGCTGTACACCAGGGCCGTGCCGCCGGAGCTCAGCGCCGCCAGGCCGCTGGTATCGGTGGACAGGGAGTAGCTCAGCGGTACGTCGGCGCCGGACTGGAAGATCCCCGTCACGCTGCCACTGGCCACCGTGGCTTCGCCCGGTACGTCGCCCACGCCACCGGGAATGCCATGGGCCAGGCCGTCCTCGTCGACCGTGCCGGCCACAGGCGTGCCGGTGGCGGTCGGCGTGTCGTCATCGACGGTGATCACCAGCTTGTTGGCAGCGGCCGTTACCGTGTCGCCGTCCTTGTCGGTGGCCTTGAGCAGCGTGCCGAGGTTGAGGGTGATGTCGTTCTCGTCGTTACCGGCGGGATGATCCAGCGGCTTGAGCAGGGTAAAGGTGTAGGCACCCGCGGCGCTGAGGCTGAAGGTGAACACATCCACTGCACCCGCCTTGGCGGTGAGAGTGTCACCGGCCACGCTGTACACCAGGGCCACGCCGCCAGAGCTGAGCGCTGGCAAGCCGCTGGTATCGCTGGACAGCGAGTAGGTCAGCGGTACATCGGCGCCGGACTGGAAGATACCGGTGACGCTGCCACTGTTGACCGTGGCTTCGCCGGCCACGTCGCCCACACCGCCGGGAATACCATTGGCCAGGCCGTCTTCATCGACCGTACCGGTCACGGGGGTACCAGTGGCGGTTGGCGTGTCGTCATCCACGGTAATGACCAGTTTTTCCGCCGCGGCCGTTACCGTGTCACCGTCGTTGTCGGTGGCTTTGAGCAGGGAGCCCAGGTTGAGGGTGATGTCGTTCTCGTCGTTACCGGCGGGATGATCCAGCGGTTGCAGCAGGGTGAAGCTGTAGGCACCGGCAGCGCTGAGGCTGAAGGTGAAGACATCCACCGCGCCGGCCTTGGCCGTCAACGTATCGCCCGCCACGCTGTAGACCAGGGCCACGCCGCCCGAACTCAGGGCCGGCAAACCACTGGTGTCGCTGGACAGCGAGTAGGTCAGCGGAACGTCGGCGCCGGAGTGGAAGATGCCGGTCACGCTGCCACTGTTGACCGTGGCTTGGCCGGGCACGTCGCCGATACCACCGGCAATGCCGTTGGCCAGGCCGTCTTCGTCGACGGTACCGGTCACGGCGGTGCCGGTGGCGTCTGGCGTGTCGTCATCGACGGTGATCACCAGCTTCTCGGCAGTAGCCGTTACCGTATCGCCGTCCTTGTCGGTGGCCTTGAGCAAGGTGCCCAGGTTGAGGGTGATGTCGTTTTCATCGTTGCCGGCGGGGTGGTCCAGGGGTTGCAGCAGGGTGAAGGTGTAAGCACCGGCAGCGCTCAGGCTGAAGGTGAATACATTCACCGCGCCGGCCTTGGCCGTCAACGTATCGCCGGCCACGCTGTACACCAGGGCCACGCCACCGGAACTCAGCGCTGGCAAGCCGCTGGTGTCGCTGGACAGCGAGTAGGTCAGGGGCACGTCGGCGCCGGAGTGGAAGATGCCGGTGACGCTGCCGGTGTTGACCGTGGCCTGGCCGGGCACGTCGCCGATACCACCGGCAATGCCGTTGGGCAGGCCGTCTTCATCGACGGTGCCGGTCACGGCGGTGCCCGTGGCGTCTGGCGTGTCGTCATCGACGGTGATCACCAGTTTCTCGGCGGCGGCCGTCACTGTATCGCCGTCCTTGTCGGTGGCTTTGAGCAGCGATCCCAGGTTGAGGGTGATGTCGTTCTCGTCGTTACCGGCGGGATGATCCAGCGGCTGGAGCAGGGTAAAGGTATAGGCACCCGCGGCACTGAGGCTGAAGGTGAATACATTGACCGCGCCGGCCTTGGCCGTCAGGGTGTCGCCCGCCACGCTGTACACCAGGGCGACGCCGCCCGAGCTCAGGGCGGGCAGGCCGCTGGTGTCACTGGACAGCGAGTAGGTCAGGGGCACGTCGGCGCCGGACTGGAAGATGCCGGTGACGCTGCCACTGTTGACCGTGGCTTGGCCGGGCACGTCGCCGATACCACCGGGAATACCATTGGCCAGGCCGTCCTCGTCGACGGTACCGGTCACGGCGGTGCCGGTGGCGGTTGGCGTGTCGTCATTGACGGTGATCACCAGTTTTTCCGCCGCGGCCGTGACGGTGTCGCCATCGTGGTCGGTGGCTTTGAGCAGCGTGCCGAGGTTGAGGGTGATGTTGTTTTCGTCATTGCCGGCGGGATGATCCAGCGGTTGCAGCAGGGTGAAGGTATAGGCACCGGCAGCGCTGAGGCTGAAGGTGAACACATCCACCGCACCCGCCTTGGCGGTGAGAGTGTCACCGGCCACGCTGTACACCAGAGCCACGCCGCCAGAGCTGAGCGCAGGCAAGCCGCTGGTATCACTGGACAGCGAGTAGGTCAGCGGCACATCGGCGCCGGACTGGAAGATACCGGTGACGCTGCCACTGTTGACCGTGGCTTCGCCGGCCACGTCGCCCACACCGCCGGGAATACCATTGGCCAGGCCGTCTTCATCGACGGTGCCGGTCACAGCCGTGCCGGTGGCGGTCGGCGTGTCGTCATTGACGGTGATCACCAGTTTCTCGGCGGCCGCCGTCACGGTATCGCCATCGTTATCGGTGGCTTTGAGCAGGGAGCCGAGGTTGAGGGTGATGTTGTTTTCGTTGTTACCGGCGGGGTGATCCAGCGGTTGCAGCAGGGTAAAGGTGTAGGCACCTGCGGCGCTGAGGCTGAAGGTGAACACATCCACCGCGCCGGCCTTGGCCGTCAGCGTGTTGCCCACCACGCTGTACACCAGGGCGACGCCGCCGGAACTCAAGGCGGGCAGGCTGCTGGTATCGCTCAAGAGCGAGTAGGTCAGCGGTACGTCGGCACCGGAGTGGAAGATGCCGGTGACGCTGCCGCTGGCCACGGTGGCTTCGCCGGCCACGTCGCCGACGCCGCCGGCAATGCCATTGGCCAGGCCGTCTTCATCGACCGTACCGGTCACAGGGGTTCCGGTGGCGTCTGGTGTGTCGTCATCGACGGTGATCACCAGTTTTTCGGCGGCCGCGGTGACCGAGTCGCCATCCTTGTCGGTGGCCTTCAGCAGGGAGCCCAGGTTGAGGGTGATGTCGTTTTCGTCGTTACCGGCAGGATGATCCAGCGGTTTGAGCAGGGTGAAGGTATAGGCGCCCGCAGCCGTGAGGCTGAAGGTGAACACATCCACCGCCCCGGCCTTGGCGGTCAGGGTATTGCCCACGACGCTATAGACCAATGCCACGCCACCGGAGCTCAGGGCGGGCAGGCCGCTGGTATCGCTGGCGAGGGAGTAGGTCAGCGGTGTATCGGCACCGGGCTGGAAGATACCGGTGACACTGCCGCTGGCCACCGTGGCCTCGCCCGCCACGTCGCCGACCCCGCCGGGAATGCCATTGGCCAGGCCGTCTTCGTCGACCGTGCCGGTCACGGCGGTGCCGGCCGCTCCCGGCCCATCGTCCTCGAAGATCATCTGCGAGCCGACTTCAGCGGTGGTGGTAGTGGCCTGACGCAGGGTGAAGCCGCCGATATCGAAGTCGGCGTGGGTATTGCCCGAGGCGTTGAGGGCCGCGCCGTTTTCGATCAGGACGCGGTTGTGATCCGTCGTGGTGGTGTATTCGATCTTGTAGCCGGCCTTGATCCCGGTGACGGTGGCAACCCCGCCGGCAAAGGTGATGGTAATGCCCGGATCGTTCGCCGAGCCGTCCGAGTTTTCGATCACCAGTCCGGTGGCGTTGTTGATCACTCGGACATTGGTGATGGCCACCGGCGTATCGCCCACATAGCCGTTGACGAAGTTCACGCCAGGTTCAGACGCGGTGCTGAAGGCACTGATTTTCACTACCGCGCTCTTGCCGCTTTGCAACTGCACGACATCGAAATTGGCCGACTTCGCATTGAACATGGCGGTGAAGTCGATATTGGCTTCCACATCGGCTTCGTTCTGGTCCTCGTTGGGAATGGTCACATCCTGCCGGGCGCCGGTGACAAAGCTAAAGCGAATGCCTTCCTGTTCCGTGATCATCTGGTTGTTGGTGCCGAAGGTGGTCGGGCCGCCCGCCTGGCTGGTGTTGATGGTATCGCCGGTATTGATGTTGACGCCGCTCGACTGGTCGGCGGGGTTCTTGCCGGTGGCGATGATGGCCGGATCACTGATCCGCATCACCCCGGCGTCGTTGAACACCGTCGGGTTGGCCTTGGTGAACATCAGGAACAGGTTCTGCCCGGAAGGCGCGTTGGCCAGGCTGAAGGTCAGGTCCTGGCTGGCGCCGACGAACACCTTGTTCAGCAGGTTGACGGCATCGTCCGGGTTAGTGGCGTCCGGATGCTTGAGCGGCTGGTACTCCACGGTCCAGATCTTGCCGCCCGACAGCGGTGAACCGGTTTCTTCGATGTAGCCGGCGAGCACGATCGCTCCGGCAAGGCCGCCGGCCCGGCCCAGGACGACGTTGTTATTGGTCGCATCCGTGTAGAGCAGGATGCTGGTGCCGTCGAGGGTCTTCAGGCCGCTGTCCAGGCCGTTGAGCGGTGCGCCCAGGCTGTCGGTGAAGCTGACATCGGTAATGTTGGCGCCGGGTGCCGCGGTGATGGTGAAGGCATTGCTGCCCGTATTGCCCGCGGCGCCGGTGTAGCCGCTCAAGGCGGCGCTTGTGGGGGTACCCGCCCCGAGAGCGGTCAAGCGGGCGGTGAAGGCCGAGGGCAGGGCGCTCACCAGGATGTCATTGTCGTTGGCATCTTCCGCCGGGCTGGGCGTGGCCGTGGCGTTCTGCAGCCCGGCGGTTTCGTCCAGGGACACGTTGACGCCGGTGGCGACGACGATTGGCGCGCTGTCGGTGAACGAGGCGGTCGCCATGGCACCCGCCGAGGTCGCGCTGAGCAGGAAGGTGGCGCCCGCCGAGTCGTCGGGGTTCACGTACCAGGAGGTGGTGACGCTGCCGTTGACCAGGCCGTCGAGATCACCGGGGCCGCCGTCGGTCACCGACCAGGGATCGTGCCCTGCGCCGGAGTCGGTGGCCAGTACGTCATCGGGCGTACCCCACACCTGGTCCGCGCCGGGGCCCGTGGCATGCTCCACGGCGAACGTCACTGTGCTGCCGTCGGCGAAGCCGCTGGCCGTGATGGTCGCAGTGCTGCCGGGGGCGTAGTCACTGTGGTCGGTGGTGACGCTCGGGGTGTCGTTGCTCGTGGGGGCTGCAGTTTTTTTGCGGCTGCTCATGACATTCTCCTGGTGGGTTCCAGTGGTTTTTTTGGGGGCCGAACGTGGCCCTTTGCTGGCAGATGTCAGAACTATGGTCAGGTATCGAAGATCCCGCATTGGCCGATACTCCCAGGCTCAATGGGAGTTTCGGACTAGGCGGGAGGGGAGCGCGGGAGAGCGGCGCCGTCTGTTCCGCAGGTGCGGGCGGGGTGCTTCGGGGCGCCGAAAAAAGCCACTCGACGAGTGGCTTTGGCTTGACCGGGATCTCTGCTCGGCAGCGTATCGGCTCAGGGTTCTGGCGGTGGGGCAAAGGCGCCTGGGTAACAGCCCTGGGGCTTCTTGAGCATGTCGCTCAGGCCCGTGGGGCTGTTCAGATCATGGGGGCAGGTCCCGAACGCCGGGTCGAGCAATGGGCTGTGTCCGGGAGCACACCTGTGCGAGCGAACCCGAGCGAGGCCCGGTGGCTCAGCCATTCCCGGCGGCTTTCAACCAGACGGAAAAACACCAGCCGCTGTTCTGCGTCGCATCCGCGAAACCCATTTCAACCCTGGCCCCCGCGCGATCCGCGATTGCCTTGACGATTGACAGCCCGAGGCCCGAACCGGCTTCGCCGGACCCCAGGCTGCGATAGAACGGATCGAATATCCGCGCCCGCTCGTCCTCTGCGATACCCGGGCCCGAGTCCCTGACCTGCAGTCGCGCGCTACCCTGTATCAGCTCCACGCTGAGGTCGATGCGCCCGCCTTCGGGGGTATAGCGGATGGCATTGTCCACCAGGTTCTTGACCAGGGTGAACAGGTCCATGTCATGGATGATGACCTGCGTATCCTCCGTCCCTTCAACACCGATATCGAGGTGCTTGCGTTCTGCCAGCGGCAGCAGGTCCTCCAGAACCCGCCGATAGGTTTCATGCACCGAAACCCGGGTCTGCGGGCGGTCCGCGGCGAACTGCGCGGCCGCCAGGCTCAACAGCTGGTCGATCAGCTTCCTGCCACGCTCGATGCCCTGGGACAGTGGCAACAGGCGCTCGCGGGCCGCCGCCGACATTGGCGTGGCCGCCAGGCGTTCGGCTTGCAGGGACAGGGCGGTCAGGGGGGAGCGCAGTTCGTGGGCCGCATCGGCAACGAAGCGGCGCTGAGTGTCGATGGACTGGGCGACGCGTGCGAGCAAGCGGTTGATGGCGACCACGAAAGGCCGGATTTCAGTGGGCAGATGGTGTTCGTCGATCGGGTGCATTTCCTGCTCGGCGCGCTGGTCGATTTCCGCGGCGAGGGTGGCAATGGGACGAAACAGCTTGCGCACCAGATCGCCGACCACCAGCAGCAATACCGGTAGCAGGATGAAGAAGGGCAGCAGGCTGCGCCAGGCGCTTTCGCGGGCGTCCTTGTCACGGGCGCCGACTTCCTGGGCGACGGCAATGCGTTCGCCCCGCGCGGTGGTCCTGACCAGCACGCGAAAGGCCTCGCCACCGACACTCAGGGTGGACACGCCATCCGCCAGGGTCGTGGGCAGGGGCAGGGGGATCAGCTCGTCGGTATTGGCCGAGGCTTTCCTGCCGTCGGCCAGGTATTGAATGATGACCCGGGACTCTTCGTCGTCGCCCTCCAGGGCTTCGCCGGCGGGGTACTGCAGGGTCATCCGCTGGCGGTCGAACAGCGTGGCCACCTGGCGCAAGGTATCGTCCTGCAGTTCGTGGGCTTCGTCGAAGGCGGACGCGAAGGCGAACACACTGGCGGCGACGGCGACCAGCAGAATCACCAGTGACAGGGCCACTGATAGCCGAAGTTGCACCGACTCGCTCAGACGTTTTTTGAAACCATCCATCCCATTCCCCTGACGTTCTTGATCACGTGGCTGCCCAACTTGCGCCGCAAGGCATGAATCAGGAACTCGATGGCGTTGCTTTCCACTTCGTTGCCCCAGCCGTAGAGGCGGTCTTCGAGTTCGCTGCGCGAAAGGATCGCCCCCGGGCGGATCAGCAACGCCTGCAACAGGGCGAATTCGCGGTTCGAGAGTGCGACGCCGTGGCATTCCGCAGTGCTGGCCTGTTTGGAGACCAGGTCCAGCGACACCACGCCGTTGTCGAGCAAGGGCAGGGCAGTGCCGCCCTTGCGCCGCAGCACCGCGCGCATGCGCGCCAGCAGTTCGGCCATGTCGAAGGGTTTGAGCAGGTAGTCGTCGGCGCCGCCATCGAGGCCGCGCAACCGGGCATCGAGGCTGTCTCGGGCCGTCAGGATCAGCAGGGGGACGGGGTTGTTGCGGGCGCGGATGGTGTCCAGTACCTCCAGGCCGTCCTTGCCGGGCAGGCCCAGGTCCAGCAGCACCAGGTCGTAGGGGGGAGTGTCCAGGGCGGCGAGGGCGGCGAGGCCATTCTTCACCCAGTCGGCGGCGTAGCTCGCATCGCTGAGCGCACGCTGGATCGCATCGCCAATCATCGGGTCGTCTTCGACCAACAATATCCGCATGTCCGTCTCCGGAGAAAAACCGGCACGGCGGTCATGACCGCCGTGCCTGTAGTGAAGCACTCGAGCCGTTGTTTGTCCGCTCTCCCTAGGGGTTGCCCGCCATCGACGCGAAGGCCTTGAGCAGGTTATCCATGGCGGCCTTGCAGTCTGCCTGGTTCGGGCTGCTGGCGCGCAAAGCGTCCAGGGCGCGGTCAATGGCCTTGTCCACGACATGCCAGTCGCTGGCGGCGCGGGGCTTGATCCCGGCTTCGGCGGAGTCCCAGGAGGTTTCCAGGTCCTTGATCCGGGCTTTCGCGCCAGGCAGCTCGTTCTTGTCGACCAGGGCGGCGACCTCGGTGGCGATGTTGCGGAATTCGGACAGGTCGCCGAGTTTCGAGCCTGCCTGACTCTGGGTGCCGACCGCCCCCGCAGGGGCATTGGCAGGCTTGTCGGCAGGTTTCGAGCAGCCGGCGGCGATGCCCAGCAAGCCGATTGAAACGACGATGAGTAGCGGGCGAGCAAGAGGTTGCAGGTAGCGCATGATGAGGTCCTTGTTGGGCGGTCGAAGTGTCACTGAGTGAGAGCCTTGCGATTACCGACGCCGATTTGCGCGGCGGCCACCAGCAGGACAATCACGCAAAGAAACAGGGCGCTGGTCCAGGTCGCTCCCATGCCGAGTCCGCCGTAGGTCTTGGCCTGTGTCAGCAGGTCGCCGAGGGAGGCACCGAAGGGGCGGGTCAGGATGTAGGCGATCCAGAAAGCCAGCACGGTATTGGCCCCCAGGCGCCAGGCCACCAGGGTGGCGGCGATCAGCACACCGAAGATCACCGCGCCGAGGGTGAAGCCCAGGCCCAGGGCCTCGGTCGCCAGGTCGCCGGCCGCGGTGCCGAGGGCAAAGGTGCAGAGCACTGTCGTCCAATAGAACCACTCGCGCCGTGGCGTGACGATTTCACGAATCGACAGGTTGCGTTCCATCCGGTACCAGACCAGGAAGTTGAGGGCCAGCAGCACGGAGAACATGGCCGTGCTGGTGTAGAGGCTGACATCCAGCTGGTCGGTGAGAATGTCGGTGATTTGCGTGCCGACGATGCTCACCAGCACCACGGTCAGCCAGTAGATCCAGGGAGTGTAGGCCTGGGTGCGGCGCTGGCAGAACAGCGCGATGGCCAACAGCAGTGCCATGCCAATGCTGGTCCAGCCGGCGCCAAAGCCGGCATCGACCGCGAGGAAGTCGGCGCCGGTTTCGCCGACGGTGGTGGACATGACCTTGATGACCCAGAAGGACAGTGTCACCTCGGGCACTTTGTTCAGCCAGCGGGCTGCTGTGGCATTCATCTGTATGACCTCTCCGGTGTCGCGCCCTGAATGGCGCAGGGGAGAAGGTACGGGACGAAACTTAGCTGGAACTGAGGGGCGCTCAATCCATCAGCACATGGGCATGCCCCACTGTCAGCAGCCGCACCGCACTGCCGGCGGCGGGCGCCTGCAGCCCGGAGCTGCGCACCAGCAGCGGGCGCCCGGTGGCGGCGTGCAGCTCCACGGTCAGGGTGCAGGTGTTGCCGGCGAAGTCGCGCTCGATGACCTGCCCGTGGCAGCCGGAGGCGTCCGGTTCGAACGGGGCGAGCTGCAACTGTTCGGGCCGCAGCATGATCCGCGCCGTCTGATGAGTGGCCTGGCTGTTGACCGGGATCCGCCCCAGGTCGCAATGGGCCCAGCCCGCCTCGATGCTGGCGGGCAGCAGCACCGCATCGCCGAGGAACAACGCTGTCTGCTCGTCCCGGGGATGCTGGTACAGCTCGATCGGATGGCCGCACTGCACCAGGCGGCCGTCGCGCATGACCGCCAACTGGTCGGCGAAGGACAGGGCCTCGCCCTGGTCGTGGGTCACCAGGATCGCGGTGATGCCGGCGTCGCTCAGCAGGCGCGCGACCATCTTGCGCATCGCTGCGCGCAGCCCGGTGTCCAGGGCCGAGAAGGGCTCGTCCAGCAGCATCAAGCGTGGCCGTTGGGCCAGCGCCCGGGCCAGCGCCACCCGTTGTTGCTGGCCGCCGGACAGTTCATGGGGCCAGCGCAGGGCCATCTCTGCAGGCAGGGCCACGCTGTCCAGCAGCTCGGCGATACGTTCCTGCCGGGCACTGCCCTTGGCCGCGAGGCCGAAGCCGATATTGGCGGCAACCGTCATGTGCGGGAACAAGGCCCCGTCCTGCGGCACATAACCGATCAGGCGCTGGTGCGCCGGTACTTCGTGAGTGCTGTCGAACAGCGGCTGGCCGTTGAGCGAAAGGCTGCCCGAGTCGGGAAATTCGAAGCCGGCAATCAGCCGCAGCAAGGTGGTCTTGCCTGAGCCCGAGGGGCCGACGATCACCGTTCGACTGCCCGCGGGCACCGACAGGTCGATGTGGTCCAGGACCCGTTGGGCGCCGAAGGATTTGCAGATCGCGTTGAGTTCGAGGGCGTTCATCGGCCGGCCGTGCGTTTGGATTGGTAATGGATGATCCCGGTCAGCGGCAGCGACAGGGCAATCATCAGCAGCGCATAGGGGGCCGCCGCCGCGTAGTCGATTTCGCTGGTCATGGCCCAGAAGCCGCTGGCCAGGGTGCGGGTGCCGTTGGGCGCCAGCAGCAGGGTCGCGGTCAGCTCGTTGCTGATCGCCAGGAACACCAGGGCGGCGCCCGCCGCCGCGCCCGGTGCGGCCAGGCGCAAGGTGATCGACCACAGCACCCGGCCAGGGGAACGGCCAAGGCTGCGGGCGATGTTTTCCAGCTCCACCGGCGCCTGGGCGATGCCGGCACGCAGGCTCACCAGGGCCCGGGGCAGGAACATCAGCAGGTAGGCGAGCAACAGGGTGAAGCTGGTCTGGTAGAGCGCCGGGACGAAGTGAATGCTCACCGTCACCAGAGCCAGGGCGACCACGATGCCGGGCAGCGAACTGGTGATGTAGTTGCAGCCTTCCAGCAGCCGTTGCAGGCGCCCGGGCTGGCGGACCGACAGCCAGGCGATCGGCACCGCCGCGCAACTGGTCAGCACCGCGCCGGCGACGCCCAGCAGCAGGGTCTGCTCCAGGGCCGGCAGCAGTTCGTCCAGCCGCCAGACCTCGCTGCCGCCGGCAACCAGCCATTGGCCCAGGGTGAGCAGCGGCACGCCCAGCGCCAGCAGGCACGTCAGGCCTTGTAGGCCGAGGGCGAGCAGGGTGCCGACGGGGCCCAGGCGCACAATCGTCTGCACTCGGGGGCTGCCCGAGCCGACCCGGGCGTAACGGGCATGGCCCCGGGCCGCCGATTCGCCGCAGAGCAGGGCCAGGCAGCACAGCGCCAGGACCGCCGCCAGCATGTTCGCCGCGGGGCCGTTGAAGGTGGATTTGAACTGATCGAAGATCGCCGTGGTGAAGGTGTCGAAGCGGATCAGCGCGTACAGGCCGTACTCGGCCAACAGGTGCAGGCCGACCAGCAGCGCGCCGCCGCAGATCGCCAGGCGCAGCTGCGGCAGCACCACCCGGAAAAAGATCGCCCAGGGCTTGAACCCGAGGGATTGGGCGACGTCTTCGATGGCCGGGTCGAGCCGCAGCAGGGTCGCGGCCACCGGCAAGTAGAGAAACGGGAAGTAGGCGATCACCGACACCAGCACCCCGGCCGGCAAGCCGTGGATCGACGGCACCAGGCTGACCCAGGCGTAACTGTGGACGAAGGCCGGCAAGGCCAGGGGGGCGACCGCCAGCAACGACCACAGGCGCCGCCCCGGCAGGTTGCTGCGCTCGGTCAGCCAGGCCAGGGTCACCCCCAGCACCACGCACAAGGGCAGGGTGATCGCCACCAGCAGCAGGGTGTTGACCAGCAGTTCGGCTACCCGCGGGCGGAATACCAGGGCTTCGATCGCTGTCCAGCCGAGCTGCCAGGACACGCCGAGCACGAAGCCGATCGGCAACAGCGCCAGCAGCGAAACCAGGACCGACAGGCCGATCACCCACAGGCCCCTGCGGCCCTTGAACAGGCCGCCCAGGCGTCTGGGCGAGCGGGCGGGCGTCGACGTGGCGGCACCCGCGGGCAGGGTTTCAGGCAGCAATCAGAGCAGTCCGGCCTGGGTCATCAATTCCACCGCTTTCTTGCTGTCGAGCTTGGAAGCATCGAGCTTCGGTGCGTCCAGCTGTGCCAGCGGCACCAGTTTCGGGTTCGACTCGGCGTTCTGGCCCACGGCGTATTCGAACGACTTGCCGTTCTTCAGCACCGCCTGGCCGTCCTTGCCGGTGATCCACTGGATGAACTTCTGGGCTTCTGCCGGGTGTTTGCTGGAGGCCAGCACGCCACCGCCGGAAATGCTCACGAAGGCCCCCGGGTCTTGGTGCTTGAAGTAGTGCAGGGTGGTGTTCTTGCTGTTTTCGCCGGTCTTGGCCTGGTCGACGAAGCTGTAGTAGTGGTAGATCAGGCCGCTGTCGACCTGGCCGGCGTTGACCGCCTTGAGCACCGCGCTGTTGCCGCGGTAGAGGCTGGCGTTGGTCTTCATCGCCTTGAGCCAGTCGAGGGTGGCGGCCGGCCCCTTGAGCTCGAGCACCGCGGCGACGATGGCCTGGAAGTCGGCGCCGGCCGGGGAGGCGGCCCAGCGGCCTTTCCAGCTCGGCGAGCCGAGGTCCAGCAGGGATTTAGGCAGGTCGGCTGCGGCCAGCTTGCTCGGGTTGTAGACGAACACCGTGGAGCGCGCGGCGATCCCCAGCCATTTGCCCTGGGCCGGACGATAGGCCGAGCCGACCTGTTCCAGGGTGCCCTTGTCGATCGGCGCCAGCAGGCCGGCGTTGTCCACCAGCACCATGGCCGGCGAGTTCTCGGTCAGGAACACGTCGGCGGGGGACGCGGCGCCTTCCTGGACCAGCTGGTTGCCCATTTCGGTGTCGTCGCCGTTGCGCACTGTCACCTTGATCCCGGTTTCCTGGGTGAAGCCTTCGACCCAGGCCTTGGTCAGGCTTTCGTGCTGGGCGTTGTAGACCACGATGCCGTCGGCGTCGCTTGCGGCATAAACCTGCCCGGCAGCGGCCAGGGCCACGACCAGCAGGGCTTTGCTCAGAAAGGAAGGGACACGAGGGATCATGCTGATGGCGCTCCTGTTTGTTGGTTTTGGCATGCGCGGACGCCTGGGCAGGCGCTCGAATGAGTCTAGGTCAATAGGAATCATTTGCATGTTTGGCGGAGCGAGAATGTAGAGTCGCGAATGAGAAAAAAACGTTAAAAAAATGCAGGCCGGATGTCATTTGGCCTGCGGCCGGATGACCCAGGTTACCGGGGTCGTCCTGTCGACGACCCCGACCGGGAGCTGCCCCTTGGGCCGTCAGGGCACCGGGGTAAAGATCGGTTCGTCGCGGTTTTTCAGCAGCACCACCAGGAACTTGGCTGGCTGGGTGCTGCTGGCATTGCGGCCGACCGTGTGGACGTCGTCCGGGCCTTCGTAGAAGGTCTGGCCCGGCGTCAGCGTGACCGACTGGCCACCCTGTACCCCCATCACGATCGACCCCTCCAGCACATAGATGAAGCCATGGGCATTGTGCCGATGCACCGGGTCCCCGCCGCCCGGTGGGTATTGCACGGTGATGATCTCGGCTTCCTTGCCGGGATAGTCCGCCAGCGCCTGGGTCAGCAGCGGGGTCACCTTGGCCGGTGGCAGCGCCTGCTGGGCGCTGGCGTGGCCGGCGGTCAGCAGGAGCCCCAGGGCGAAGATTCTGAAGATGGACATGTTGTGCTCCTTGGTGGTCGGTCCGGTCAGTGGGTTCATGGTTGGGGCGCCGCGGCGCAGCCCCCCGCCCATAGGTCGATGCAGGCTCAGGACAGGCCGGACTTGTCCACGCCGAAGGCCTTGTCGTAGGTGCCGGGCACGACCTGGAAGCCGACGTTGACGCGGTTCCAGGCATTGATCGACATCACCAGGAAGGTCAGGTCGGACAGCTCTTTCTCCGACAGTTGGCTGCGCACCCGTTCATACAGCTCATCCGGTACGCCCTGGGCGGGAATCTGGGTGAGGATTTCGGTCCAGGCCAGGGCGGCGCGTTCGCGCGGGCTGAACAGCGGCGACTCGCGCCAGATGGCGACATGGTGCATCCGCAGCGGCCGCTCGCCGTGGATCGTGGCCTCCTTGACGTGCATGTCCACGCAGAAGGCGCAGCCATTGAGTTGCGAGGCCCGGATATCCACGAGATCGCGCAGCGACTCCTCGATGGCACCCTGCTTGAGGGCGAGGCTGAACTCGACGAACTTCTTGAACAGTTCGGGGGATTGCTTCTGGTAATCGATACGTTGGGTCATGGCGAATGTCTCCAGGTGAGGGGTACGCAGGGCGGTGTTCAAGCCGGTGAACGGGTGAGCCAGTTGTGGAAGCGGGTCGGGCCGATATGCGCGTCGCCGCCGGCCACCAGGGATCGATCGTTCAACTCGTTGCCGAAGTAGCGGGCATGCACGTCGGCGATGACCGGGCGCGGGTCGTGGCGCGCGGCGAGGAACTTGCGCGCCAGGTCGTCGAGGGGAAAACGATCGGGACCGCCGATTTCGACGATGCCGTTGACCGGCGCCCCGACCGCGAGATCGGCCAGCAGCGCCGAGACGTCGTCCGCGGCGATGGGCTGGATCAGGGCCGGCGACAGGCGAATGGTGTCGCCGTCGGCCCCCGAGTGGACAATGCCCTCGATGAACTCGAAGAACTGCGTCGAACGCAGGATGGTGTAGGGCACCTTCGAGGCTTCGATCAGCTCTTCCTGAGCGACTTTGGCCCGGAAGTAGCCGCTTTGCGGCAGGCGTTCGGTGCCGACCACGGACAGCGCAACGTGGTGTTCCACGCCAGTGGCGGCTTCGGCCGCCAGCAGGTTCTGACTGGATTGGCGGAAGAACTCCAGGACGGCCCGGTCTTCGAACGAGGGCGAGTTCGCCACGTCGATCACCACCTGGGCCCCGGCCAGGGCTTCGGCCAGCCCCTGGCCGGTGACGGCGTTCACCCCGGTGCCGGGCGAGGCCGCCACGGTCTCGTGTCCGTTCAGGCGCAGCCGGCTGACCACGTTCGAGCCGATCAGCCCGTTACCACCTATCACGACAATTTTCATGTCCCGCTCCTCGGTTGCTGGTCGACCCTCTGGGTGGCGTCGACCGATGGAGACAGCGTGCCTGGCGGACGCGCGCAAGACTTTGCCGGAACCTTGGGTTTTCCTTGGATTTGGCTTGGCGGTTTGTCCAGGAACCCGTGCTATAAAAAGCGTTCGCTTGACCACCCATAGTCGACCGGGCCGTGGGCGGCTGCCCGCGTGCGCGAGCCCGGGACAGGAGCCTTGAATGCTATTGATGTTTGCCGACTGCGTGCTCGACCTGGACCGGCGGGAGCTGCTGCGGGCCTCCCGGGTCGTCGCCACCGCGCCCCAGGTGTTCGACCTGCTGGCCTACCTGGCGCAGCACCGCGAGCACGTGGTCAGCCGGGACGAGCTGATCGCTGCGATCTGGACCGGCCGCATCGTCTCGGAGTCGACCCTGGCCAGCCACATCAATGCCGTGCGCAAGGCGGTCGGCGACAACGGCCAGCAGCAGAGCGTGATTCGAACGGTCGCGCGCAAGGGCTTCCGCTTCGTCGCCGAGGTCAAGTCGCCGGACGCCGCCGGCAGCGAGCCCGTGCCGGCGCTGCCAACCGCCACGGGCGCGCCGGCCTTGCCGGCCAAGCCGTCCATCGCGGTCTTGCCGTTCGTCAACCTGAGCGGGGACGAGGAGCAGGATTACCTGGCCGATGGGGTGGTCGGGGACATCATCGCGGCGTTGTCGCAGTACCGTTGGCTGTTCGTCGTCGCGCGCAATTCGAGTTTTACCTACAAGGCGCGCACGGTGGACGTGAAGCAGGTCGGTCGCGAACTGGGCGTGCGTTATGTGCTGGAGGGCAGCTGGCGCAACGCCAGGAACCGGGTGCGCATCACCGCCCAGCTGATCGATGCGAGCACCGGGGCCCACCATTGGGCAGGCCGCTTCGAAGGCGTGCTGGGAGACATCTTCGAACTGCAGGACCAGATCACCGAAAGTGTGGTCGGCGCCATCGCGCCAGAGCTCGAGCGGGCAGAGATCGAGCGGGCGCGGCACAAGCCCACCGAAAGCCTCGACGCCTACGATTATTACCTGCGCGCCATGGCCAAGCTGCATCAGGGAACCCGGGACACCATCGATCAGGCACTGCCGCTGTTTCACCAGGCCATCGCCTTCGATGCGGATTTCGCCTCGGCCTACGCCATGGCGGCCTGGTGTCATTGCTGGCGCAAGGTCAATCACTGGATGAGCGATGGCCCGCAGGAGACGGCCGAAGGTGTGCGCCTGGCGCGCCGGGCGGTGGAGCTGGACAAGGGCGATGCCGTCGCGCTCACCCGCAGCGGCCATGCGCTGGGCCATCTGGCCGGCGACCTCGAAGGGGGCATCGCCTTGCTGGACAAGGCGCTGGTCCTCAATCCGAACCTCGCGGCGGCGTGGTTCCTGGGCGCCTTCCTCAGGCTCTGGCACGGCGAAACCGATGCCGCCATCGATTACTTTGCCCGCGCCATGCGCTTGAGCCCCCTGGACCCCGAGCTGTATCGGATGCAAGCCGGCATGGCGGCCGCCCACCTGTTTCTGGGGCGTATCGACATGGCCACGTCATGGGCGGAAAAAGCTACGCGGGAGCTGCCGAGTTTCCTGTTGGCGGCGGCCGTCCTCGCGGCGAGCCATGGGCTGGCCGGCCGCCAGGCGCAAGCGCAACAGGCGATGGCGCATCTGCAGCAGCTCGACCCGACCTTGCGTCTGGCCACCCTGTGCGATTGGTTGCCGATCCACCGGCCGGAAGATCTCGCCCAACTGGTGGACGGCCTGCGCCGGGCCGGGCTGCCGGAGTAAGCCGGGCGGGAGGCGTGCCATGGAGGCCTTCGGGACTGGCGAAAAAAAGCCACTCGAGGCGTGGCTTTTGCAGTGGCCCGGGGGCGCATCGGGCGCCCGGCAGGGCGTTGCGGTCAGGGTTTTGGCGGTGGCGTGAAGGTGCCGGGGCAGTACGCCGCAGCCCCATAATTCTGGCTCCTTTTGAGGACCAGATCGAGGTCGGCCGCCTTGTTGAAGTCGTAGGAAAAGATCCCGAGCTCCGGGTCGAAGAAAAACAGATTCAGCGTGTTCTTGTAGATGCCCATCGCGTGTCCGCCGACGGTCACGGAGTGCCCATCGGCGGACACGAAGAGGAAGTTTCCAGCCTTCAAGGCCTGCAGCGAGGCCAGGGTGGTCGGCACCGGGGGAATGGGATTGAAACTCGAAGTGGAAAGCAGCAGGGGAGGCAGCAGTTCAATGAACGTTCCTCCCTTTTCCACTTGATCCTGCAGGGCGTCGCATTGGTCCGGCGTCAGCTTCAACGACTGGGCCAGGCCGCTGTTATCGATAGCCGCCAGCCACTTCATGCTGGCCGCCTCGCAGACCCCCTTGGGGTGCTTTTGGGTTTTGTTGACCCATTTGACTAAGAGTGTTTCGCTCATGGCGTGCTCCTTGCGCTGTCTCTGTCCAGTGGTCCGGTTCATCGGATACCTGTCGTCCAGCCCCGGTTTTCCCTGGGCCTCGAGACGACCTGTTGAGGTATAGGACCGGTTCCCGGTCGCAACAAGCGCGGCGCCAGGTCGGGGCGATGAGTGGTGGCGGGCGTCAGGCCCCGACCATCCATTTGGCCAGGCCGTGCCGGCCGCTGACCCCGAGCTTGGCGGCGGCGCGCTTGAGGTAGGTCTCGACGGAGCTGTTCTTGACACTGAGCCGTTCGGCCACTTCCGGCACGGTGCCGCCGGTCAGCAGGCCCAGGCAGACTTCTTTTTCCCGGGCCGACAGGTTGATGTCGCCCCGGCACAGGCGCTCGTTGAATTCCCGTTGCAGCGGCGATTGCTCAAGTGCCGCCAGGGGGCAGTCGGGCACCTCGCCGGGCTGGTTCTGGCGCGCCTGCCGGTTGATCTGGGCATGGCGCTCCGCCAGCGGCAGCAGGGTTTCCGAGAAGCTCTTGAGAAACGACAGCTCAGCCAGGGAAAAGGGCCGGTGCGCAGGGGGGCGATGGAGGGTGATGACGCAGCGGCGATTGGCTTTGCGTGACACCAGGTTGCACTGGTGGGAAAGGTTGCGCGGGTACTGGCTGGCGGTCTTGGCGTTCATCTGGATCAGTAGCGAGTCCTCCATCTCGACCAACTGCTCCAGGAGCGGATGACCGTCCTGGTACTGCGGCGGCCCGACCGGCAGCAATTCCTCCTGCTGGTCGGCGCTGCCCAGCGCCTTGACCTCGAGCAGGCTCGCCTGGCGCTCGTCGAGGGTCCATTCGCCGAGTTCCACCCGTTGCACCGGCACCAGCTTGTCCACCAGTTGCAGCAGTTTCGTGGCGAAGGCCCCGTGGCCGGTGCTGGAAATCAGCTCTCCCAGTTCGTTGTAGAAATGTGCGCTGTCGATGCCTTGAATACGGCTGTCTCGAATACTGCGGGTCAGACTCATATCCTTATCATCCTTGATGTAGACAGATCGTCGAACGGTTGGCGTTGGCGGTTGCCGGCGACGCTCGAAGCGCCCCCCGTGGCCGGGATTTTTTATTTGATCCCGGGGGTTTAGCCAGCGTCAGTCACTGAAAGCGGGGACATAACCTGCCATAAAAAAACGCGCCGGGAATTTGGCGGTTTTTCGGGTGAGGGCCGGTTTTTCGCCGGGGGGCGATTTTCTGTTGTAAATTCAAGTGTTTGATTTTTATAGGATTTATATTTTCTGAAGAGCGTTGCGCAATCGGCGCCAACCTCGGCTCGTGGTGGATTTCCTACACGCTTTTAAGCCTTGGAAACGGGAATCTTTAGCGACTCCGTGCGTGTTGGCCGGCCAGAACCCAGGCCTTCGCCCACGGCAAGCGTGGGCGGGGGCCGGTTCGGGGAAAGGGGCTGTCCGCGTGGGCGGGGGCAGCGGCCGGGGTCGCCGGAGCGGGTGGGTCAGAGGGTGCTGCCGGGGTTCGCGGGGGCGCTGCTTTCGTCCGGGGAGTACATCCAGCGCAGCAGCGAGTGACGCCCGCTGATGCCCATCTTGATCGCTGCCCGCTTGAGATAGCTTTCGACGGTGTGCACCTTGAGTTGCAACTGCCCGGCCAGCTCCGGGGCGGTACGCCCGGCGAGCAGGCCGACGCAGACCTGCATTTCCCGCTCCGACAACTTGAGCCCCGACTGCTGCAGGCGGGCGGCGAAGCGCAGGCGCAGGGTCTCCAGGCCCTGGGGCTCGAGGCTGGCGCTGTCGGGGTGGTCCCCGCTGGCGTCCTGGGGCTGCAGGGCGGCCAGGTGTTTTTCCACCATGGGCAGCAGCAGCGGGGAAAAGTCCTGCAGGAGGATGCGTTCCTGGGGCGAGAAGCTCTGGGACTGGCTGGAGCGGTAGACCGAGATCACGTAGCGGTAATCGTCCTTGTCGCAGGTCAGGTGCACTTGCGCGGCGCTCTCGACGGGGCGCGACGCGGGGGCCTGGCCGGACGGGCTCTGGGTGGAGTCGCTGTAGACTTCGTCCCGGGCATTCCTGGGCCGGGACTGCCCCTCGGCGTACACACGCATTTGGGTGATATGGGTGGCGTCCACCGCCAGTTGGGTGCGTATCAGATCATGCAGCATGCGCGGAAAACTGCGACTGCCGGTGCTGGCGATGACCTTGCCGATGTGGGGGAAAAGCAGGTGTGAGTTCATTGTTTCATCCATGAGTTTCGTGTTGCGCGACACTTGTCCTATTGGCGACTCGCGCGGTGAGACGGTATCTAGAGCGTCCCGCCGGATTCGGCGCCGTCTCGTATCCTAGTACAGGGTTCGGGTGGCGGTTTGATGAAATATCGCAAAAAGCCCGGGGCGGAGCGTTTTCCTGACGCGGCGCCGGTGCCGGAGCCGGGTCCGGACCAGGGGGAACTGTGTCTATCCTTTTGGGTGGTTTCAAGGTGCCACTGTTTGGCGTTCGACAGTATGGACAGGTGCAACAGGGCAGGGGGCACGTCGAAACCGGGGGGATTGGCCCGGATCGCCCCGGGCAAGAAAACGGACCCGCCAGGACGGCGGGTCCGGCGGGGCTCAGAGTTTTGGCAACTGGCCGACGCGGCCGACCATTTCGGTGACGATCTGCAGGTCCAGCAGGAACTGCTCGGTGGTCTTGAACTCGCTGTCGGTGTGGCCGGTGTACTTGAGTTCCGAACGGGCCAGGCCGAACTGCACGCCGTTGGGCAGCTCGTGCACCGAGGTGGCGCCGGCGGAGGTGCCGAACTTGTGCTCCATGCCCAGGTTCTCGCTGGCCGTCGCCAGCAGCGCCTTGACCCATTCACCCTCGGGGTTGCGGTACATCGGCTCCTCGATCGAGTAGTCGAAGTTCACCGCCACCTGGGACTTCTTGCTCCAGGCCGCCAGCTTGTCGGCGATTTCCTTCTGCAGCACCTCCGGGGTCTTGCCCTTGGGCACACGCAGGTTGACCGCCAGCTTGAAGGCCTTTTCATCCTGGGCGACATAGGTCAGGGAGGTGGTCAGCGGGCCCATGAAGGCATCGCTGAAGCCGACCCCCAACTTGCCGCCCAGGTAGTCCAGGCCCCAGTTGTCGGCGGCGTAGCGGGCGGCGTCGGTGATCTGGTTGTGCTTGAGCGCGACCTTGCCGTCCAGGCCGTTGATGAAGTCGAGCATGCGCGCCACCGGGTTGACCCCGGTTTCAGGCTCGGAGGAGTGGGCGGACACCCCGGTGACCGTCAGCTTGACGTCCTTGCCCTCGACCTTGGCGCTCACGCTGAAGTCGCCGCCATGGCGTTTTGTGTAGTCGGCGCCGGCCTGTTGCAGGCTGGCGGCCAGCTCGGCGGGTTTATCGGTGACCAGGGTGGCGACCGAGGCGCCCGGGATCTGGTTGGTGGCCAGGCCGCCGGTCAGTGTGGTGATTTCCGCGCCTTTGCCTTCGGCGGCGCGCCGGGCAAAGCTGGCCATCACGGTGCCGTAGCCTTTTTCGGCGATCACCACCGGGTAGCTGCCGTCCAGCGCCAGGTTGTAGTTGGGCGTCGGGTTGCGTTCGAAGTAGTAGGGGATGGCGTCGCCGCTGGTTTCCTCGGTGGTGTCCACCAGCAACTTGAAGTGGCGCGCCAGGGGCAGTTTTTCTTCCTTGATGATCTTCATCGCGTACAGGGTCACCACTATGCCGTTCTTGTCGTCTTCGGTGCCGCGGCCGTACATGCGGTCGCCGATCAGGGTGACCTTGAACGGGTCGAGCTTGGTGCCGTCCTGCAGCACCCAGTTTTCCGGGGTCACCGGCACCACGTCGGCATGGGCGTGGATGCCCACCACTTCATTGCCGCTGCCTTCCAGGGAGATCTCGTAGACGCGGTTGTCGATGTTGCGGAAACCCAGGTTGAAGTCCTGGGCCAGGTCCTTGATCTTGTCGGCGATCTTGTGGAACTCGGGGTTCTCGTGCTGCGGCACGCCTTCGACGCGCACTGTCGGGATCGCCACCAGGTCGATCAGGGTGTCGGTGGCGGCCTTGCCGTATTTCACCCGGGCATAGAGGCCCAGCAGGCGATGGATCTCGTTCTGCTGTTCGGTGGACAGGGTCTTGTTATCGAGAAAGGCCGTGATGGCCGGGCCGAGGTTGGCGCTCTTGCCCGCTTCGCTCTTGGCCAGGGTGCCGAGGAACTGGCGGAAATCGCTGACCGAGGCGTCGCCGAAGCTCTTGAGGATCGCCGCGCTCTGCTGTGGGGTGATATTGGCCTGGGCGGCCGTGGTGTACGCCGACAGGCCGGCCAGCATCAGGGTGGCCGCAGCCAGTTGCTTGAGGGAGAAGTTCATTGTGGATGGCATTCCTTTGCAAAGGGATAAGAAGTATCGACCCCAGCCAAACTAACACCGAGCGGGTCTGGATCGGGAGTCCCAGAAGTGGGATCTGTCGCACAGAACAGTAAAAGCGGCGCACAAACGCAAAAGCCCCGGGACGCGTCCCGGGGCTTGCCCTGTGTTGCCCATTCCCCCGATGGCGCTATTCCGTCTGTAGCAACAGATGCACCTCGATGGTCGGGTTGCCCATCAGCTTCTGCGGAAAGCGCTCACCGACGAAGTGCTTGTTCACGGGCTCGACCCAGACACTCAGCGTGCCGCCCTGGATGACGCTCAGCGGCAGTTCGAAATCGAAGTGGGCGATGGCGTTGGCCACGCAGTTGGCACAGGTCTGGACCGCCACCGGCTGAAACAGTCCCCGGGAGGCGATGGTCTTGCCGTCCTTCTGCAAGTGCACGGTGAAACTGCCGGGGATCTTCAGGCGATTGATGCCGTTGACCCGCACGTTGATCCGGTCGCCCTCGACCTTGAAACTCTGGTTCGCGGCGACCAGGCGGCGGGTCCTGGGCAGGAAGCCCGGCGTCGAGACCGAGACGGGAGACTGATAGTCGATGCCCAGCTGGTTCAGCGAGTCGATGGTCGTGAGGGTGCTGAGTTCCGGTGGGTTGCTGGTGAACGGGTTCAGGGCCTGCAGCGCGGTATCGGTGAAGATCTGGTAGCTGATGGGGTCGTTCGTTTCGTTGATGGTGGTCAGCAGGCCGTGCAGGTCGGTGGCGACCATCTTCTTTTGCCATTCCCAGAACAGGCGGTCCCAGTTGCAGTGGAAGAACCAGAACACCGGGTCGAAAGCCGCCACTTCCTGGTTCTGCATGGTCGGGCCGATCGAGTTATGGCCACTGTCATGGGCGGCAATGATGGTGTTGTAGGCGGCATCGGACCAGAAGCCGTGAAAGTCTTCCCAATCGGTCTTGGACATGGCCCGGTAGACGTCATCGGTCACACCGTTGGTCAGCAGTCTCTGGGCGATCTCTTCATAGGGAAAACGGCTGGTGACATGGCCTTCCGGGTAGCCGGGGCCGATCGCCTGCGGCAGTACGTATTGGTCGAAGGGTGGGCTCTTGAGCACGTCGGGGAAGGGGGTGGTGATGTCCCAGTAGGGCAGGGTCACGCTCTCGCAGCCGGGCACCGATCTCAGGGCGTTTTCGAAGCTCACCAGGTACGCCCGGTGCCAGGGGTTGTAGCCCGGCACATGGTGCATGCAATAGGTGTCCGGCTCGGGGAACCAGTGATAGCCGGCCTGGACGAAATAGCTGTTCGGGTCGCTGGGCGGCTTGGCCACTATGGCGCTGAAGGCCTTCTTCAACAGCGCAAGTTCACTGTTGGAGAGCGTGGTGATGTCCTTGCGGATTCTCGCGGCGGGCGTCGTGGTGCTGAGCCAGGAGCGGGCAGAGAACTCCATCGGGGCGCCGGGGGCCAGCGGCGTGCCCTTGGGGTAGCCGTTGTTCATCCAGTTGAGAAAGGTGCTCACCCAGTCGGGGGACCAGGGCGTGTCTGGCGGCATATTGCCCCCCGCCACCTGCTGGTAGATGCTGCCGGCGTGGTTCACCACGCTGTCGTAGCTGGCAAGGTCGAGGCCTTGTGCGGCCATGTGGTTCTGGTCGCGGGTGGTGAACATGTCGCGGATCTGTCCATACCAGGTGGGGTTGGTGACCGGGGCGGTGGTGGAGGTAAGTGTCATGGTCGACTCCTTGTCGTGGTAACCGGGCCAGGTGGACGTGGCACGGATCAGTGCTGCAGGGGGGGCGGAGGTTGATGGGCGGTGTGCTTCATACCCGCCATGCCGACACCGCCGCCGATGGCCTTGATGTCGGGAACGATCTGGATATTGGTCATCATGCCGCCGTCTTCGTGGTCGAGGATGTGACAGTGGATGACGAACTCGCCGATGTAGCGGTCGTAGTGCGTGCGCACCAGGACCTGATAGTCGTTCTGCACGAAGAGGGTGTCCTTGAACTGGCGCCACATCCCGCAGTACTGGTTCTGCAGGCCCAGTTCGTCGGGGGGCATCAGGCATTCGCCCTTGGGCCCGAAGATGCTCTTGGGTGTTTCGCCGGGCTTGGCATGCAGCACGTCCATCACCTGGAACGGATTGACGTGGATATGAAAGATGTGGGGCTCGCCCTGGGAAGTCAGGACCCAGTCGTCCGTGCTATTGACCTGGCGGGTGAAGTCGATACGGTCCGGGTCGTAGGACTTGTAGTTGATGTAGAAGCCGAACGGGCCGGTCCAGGGCTCTCCCGGCTTGCTCGGCGGCGTGGCCGGCGGCGACGGCGGGAAGGGCGGATGGCCGATGAAGAAGTCGGCCTTCTGGAGGTCGTCGTTGACCACCGCGTCCTTCAGGTCGTCCATGCCGCGCCAGGGGCTCAGGTCACCGTTCTTCAGGCCTTCCAGGGCGGCGGCCGGCAGTGTTTTGTCGGCTTTGTTGGCCTCGTACAGCGCTTGCTGGATATAGGCCTGCGGGTCCTGGGTCACGGGGCTGCCGCCGGTGACTATGACGGTGGCCAGCAACTGGGTTTCGTTCGGCCCCTGGCCGCCCGGGCCGCCGTGGGGGCCGGCATTGGCGCGCTCGGCGGGGGTCGCCGCCTGGTTCAGCACGCAATAGGTGCCCGCGCTGGGGAACATCAGCAGCACATCGCTGCGATAGCCGGGTTGCAGGAAGTTGCTGCCGATGCCGCCGCTCACGCTCTTCTGGTTCAGGCCGATGGGGCGGATGGCGGCGCGCGTGAGGCCGTCGGCGGCGATTTCGAACTGTGGCACCAGTTCGACCGGCTGGCTGCCGTCCGGCACGGTCGACGGGCACAGCACGGCAAGTGCCGCGGCCTGTTCCTTCGGCGTACCGCCAAGCACTCCCTTCAAGGCCAGCGCGGCTTTTGGCCCGTCGGTCTGCATGGGCACGATCTGCAGGTTCACCGTGTCGTGGATCCCCCCGTGGATAAAGCGCCAGCGCTGTATTTCCCCCGCGGCGATGCCGCCGAGGGTCGGCTGGACCACGCCGTTGATGCTGGTGAAGCGGCCGCTGTCGTCCCAGACGGTGGGTGAGCTCAGTTGCGCACCGAAGTCCTCGACCACGCCGATCTTGCCGCTGGGGCAGGTCCAGGTACCGTCCTTGTCGGTGATGATCGCGCCCTTGTCGTCGAAGCAGGCATAGGGAATCTGCTGGAACAACAAGACCTGTTCGGGAAGGGGCTGGCCCGCGGAGTTCTTGAGGATGGTGTCGATATCGCCCGGCTTGCCGCCGGTATAGGGGCGCTCGCCGCGGACAATCAGCGCGCCGGCCGCGCCGCTGGCCACTTGCAGCGCCGTGGAACCATGGCGGTGGGCGTGATACCAGAAGGTGCCCGAAGGGTGGTCGGACGGGATGTTGACCTCGTACTCGAAGCGGGTCTGCGGGGCGATATTGAGCAGCACGTTGTCGCTGTTGCCCGAGGGCGAGACGTGCATCCCGTGGTAATGCAGGTTGATGGTGTTGAAGCAGCCCGGCTGGCCATTCGCCGGATCGCTGCCGCCCGGACAGCTGGGGTCGTTCTTGTCCAGCTGGTTGTCCAGGTGGATGCGCAGGGTATTGCCCGGGCGCACATCGATCAGCGGGCCGGACAGGCAGCCGCCATAGGAGCGCAGCTTGACCCGGTCCATCGCGCCATCGGGATTGCCCGGGTTGTAGATGACGTTCTCGCGCTTCTGCACCTGCAGGCTCAGCTCGACGGTCTGACCGTCGCGGGTAATGTCGCCGGCCGGGTTGCAGCCGGTTTGCGCACCGGCTAGCTCAGTGCCCGGCTGCGTGCCCTTGAGGGCGCCCGGCGCGGCTTTTTCCTGGAGCCTGGGTGGCGCCAGGAATGGCTGGGCGGCCAGTTCGGCGAGTGCCGTCGAGGAGGCCGCACAGGCCATCAACCCGGCCAGGACCCTACACAGCGAAATCATGTTGTTCTCCTTGCACCCTGGTGCGGATTGAGCACGGCGCCTGGTGGCCGTGTGTCCCTTGACGGGCAGATGTCCAAAGGCACTGTCGGTCCTGCAGTGGTTCGCAGGCCCTTACAGCAAGCCTCTGCCCTTGAGTACGTGGGCAATGGTCTCGGCCATGCCGGAAGACGCGCAGGTGCTGCCGTCGCCCGCGGTGTAGACGGGCGGCCGGGCGACAGAGGGATCACCGCTGTCGAAGGGCGGGCAGGGGTGGTACTGGATGTTCAGTTGCACCTGCCGGGCGACCCGTTCGCTGGAAATCAACGAGATGATCTTCAGGGCCTCATCCAACCCCGAGGAGATACCACCACCGGTGACGCGCTGTCGGTCGACGACGTAGCGCGGATAACCGCTGGCCACTTCGATCTGGGGAAAGAGTTTCAGGCAGGCGATGAAAGCCCAGTGGGTGGTGGCCTGGTAACCGTCGAGCAGGCCGGCCGCGGCGGCCAGCAGCGCGCCCTCGCAGACCGAGGCGGCCAGCTGCGCCGCTTCGCCCTGGCGCGCCAGCCAGGCCATGCGCTGCGGGTTGCGCATCAGGCGCTGCAGGTCGTGCGGGTCGCCGCCGGGAATCCACAACAGATCGACCTGTTCGGGGTGTTCATCGAATATCGGCAAGTGGCTGCCCAGAGGCAGGCCGTCCCGGGTGGTGACGGTCGGTCCGTCGAGGGAGATCAGCCGCACTTCCCGGGGCGGGGCATCGGGGTTTTGCCTCGATTCGATCTGTGCCATCCAGTTGAACAGCTCGTAAGGCACGGAGACATCGAGCAGGTCGACGCCGTCATAGACTGGAATTCCAATCAGATACCATCCTGGTGCGGGCATGGTTCCCTCCCTGGGAAACCCCGCGCGGCGAACGCCTTGGCGTTGTCGGGCGATGCAGCTGGCTGTCGATCAGCGACGCGATGCCGGACGGCAAAACCGGAGCTCTGGCTGCCCGGAACCGATCTCCCGATAGCAGCATTTTGGCAGCATAGCCGGCGCCCGCGCCCGCGCAAGGCGATTTCGGCGGATAGCCGCAGCGCTGTGCCCGGGCAACCTCAGAACGCGTATTGCAGGCGAGTGTAGTAGTAGCCGCCGGTGAAGCCGAAGGGCGAATAGCTGCCCCAGTTGTCGCCGAACGAGGCGTTGCTGACGCCGATGTGGTCGGGGTACTGGTCGAACAGGTTCTGCGCGCCCACGGCCACCGTCAGCTGTTTGTCGACGGCGTAGGCCACGTCCAGGTCGGTGATCCATTTGGCCGAGTACTCGCGGTCCAGGCTCGGGTCGCTGGAGCTGTTGACCTCGGTGTAGGTGCCGTAGCGGGTCAACCGCAGGTTGACGTCGAAGTCGCGGATCGCCCAGTCGGCGGCGAAGATCATCTTGCTGCTGGGGGTGGTCTTGGTGAGCAGCGCCCGGGACTGCCGCCCCAGCAGCTGGAAGCCGCTGCCCAGGGCGCTCAGTTGCGCCGGCGTATCGCTGACGCTGAGGATCTGCGTGTGGTTGTAGTTCAGCGCCGCGGTCCATTTCACCGCGCCGTAGCGCTCCAGCTCCTGCCGGTAATTGCCCACCACGTCGACCCCGGAGGTGCGGGTGCTCGCGCCGTTGGTGAAGTACTGCGCGCCAGCGGTGGCGGGCACGCCGATGCCGTCGAGCAGGGCGGCGACGCCGGGGCCCTGGAAGCGTTCGCTGAGCACCAGGCGGTCGCGCAGGTTGATCACGTAGCCGTCCACGGTCAGGCTCAGGTCGTCGCTGGGGGTCAGGGCGAAGCCGAGGCTGAAGTTGGTCGAGCGCTCCGGTTTCAGGGGTTGCGCCCCCAGGGCCTGGGCGCCGGCCGAGTCCACCGGCAGGATCACGTAGTTGTAGGACTGGTAGACGCCGTTGATGGTGTCGAACCCGGTGGAGCGCGCGGTGAAGATCTGGTTGGCCAGGGACGGCGCGCGAAAGCCGTTGCTGATCGTGCCGCGCAGGGCGAACACCGGGTTGAACTCGTAGCGGGTGCTGAGTTTGCCGCTGCGGGTGGCGCCCACGCCTTCGTTGTAATGCTCGTAGCGCGCGGCCACGCCCAGGTACCACTGCTGCACCGGGTAGAAGCCCAGGTCGATGTAGCTGGCGACGCTGTTGCGGCTGATTTTCTGCTCGTCCTCGGGGCTGATGCCGTTGGTCACCTGGGCCCCGGGGTCGGGGCGTTGCCCGGCACGCGGATGCCCGGCGGGAAACACGTAGCCGCCGTCGCTGTAGGAGGCTGCGGAGCCGGCGCGGGTCTCGTAGCTTTCCCGCCGGTGCTCGAAGCCGAAGGCCACGTCCAGGGGCTTGGCCAGGCCGATCTCGTAGCTGCGCTTGAGGTCCAGGTTGCTGGTCAGCTGGTCGGCGATATAGATGCCCGAGGTGAACTTGTTCGGGGTGTTTTCCCCCAGCGACGGGTTCTGGTTGTCGTAGGTGCGTTGCTTGGCGTAGTTGCGCCCGTAGGTGCTGCTCAGGTCCCAGGCCCAGCCGGCGAGGTCGGTGCCCTTGGCGCCGAATGCCGACTGGAAGTCGGTTTCGTTGATCAGCCAGTAGGGGCTGTAGCCGTCGGGGTAGCCGTTGGGGCCGGTGGTGATGGTGTTGCGCCCGTTGGGCAGGCGGAAGTTCTGGCCGTCGTTGTTTTCCCGGGTGGCCAGGGTCGAGAACGAATACAGCGTGAGGTCATCGTTCAGCGGCAGGTCGAGGTTGTAGGCGACATCCGCCAATTGGCTGCGGGGCAGGCCGTAGCCCTTGTAGGTGTGGTGGCTGGCGCCGGCCTCCCGCGGGTCGGGCGAACCGTCGGCCTGGGGGTAGTAGTGGCTGCTGTAGCCGTTGCTGCCGGCCTTGTTGTCGCGCTCCTGGTAACGGGTGTCGAGGGAGACGTTGAGCACCCCCGCTTCGCCGACCTGGAAGCCGTAGTTGAGCGCCTCCTGGGCGGTGCCGCGCTTGCCGTCGTAGCCCTGGCCGAGGGTGGTGTCGGAGCTGCCGCCGGTGCTTTGCTTGAGGATGATGTTGATCACCCCGGAAATCGCGTCCGAGCCGTACTGCGCCGCCGCGCCGTCGCGCAGCACCTCGATATGGTCGATGGCCGCCACCGGGATCAGGTCGAGGTCGCTGGGCGCGGCGCCGCTGTTGATGCCGTTGATGTTCAAGGTGGCGCTGGTGTGCCGGCGCTTGCCGTTGACCAGCACCAGCACATGGGCGGCGGTCAGGCCGCGCAAGGTGGGCGAGCGCACCACGCCGCTGGCGTCCCAGCCGGCGCGGTCGGGCAGGTTGAACGAAGGAATGAACTTGCTCAGGGCCTCCAGCAGGCTGGGCTTGCCCACGGCGCGCAATTGCTCGCCGGTGACCACGTCGATCGGCGTCGGGCTGGTGGTCACGGTGCGTTCGGCGGTGCCACGGTTACCCGTGACCACCACGGTGTCGAGGGTGGGCGAGGCGCTGTCGGCCGCCTCCAGGTTGAGCGAGGCCAGGCTGCAGGCAATCGACAGCGGCAGCAGCAACGGGCCGCAGGCCGGTGCAGTACGTCGGGCGGTTGAGCGCTTGAGCATGAGAGGGACTCCTGAATGTCGGCAAAGGTCCGGGTTATTTCCGGCGGGCGGCGACGGCTTCGATTTCCACCAGGCCGCCGGGCAGCGGCAGGGCCACCACCTGGATCGCGGTGCGCGCCGGCTTGTTCGGCTGTTCGGCGCTGCCGAAGAACGGCGTGTAGCCCTGCTGCAGGCCGGCGAAGTCCAGCTTGCCGCCCTTGGCCGGGTCGCCCACCAGGAACACTCGCAGCTGGATCACGTCGCCCAGGTCCAGGCCCTGGCTGTGCAGCACGCCCTTGAGCTTGTTGAGGATCGAGGTGGTCTGGGTCGCGGTGTCGCCGTAGGCGGCAAAGGAGTCCTTCGGTGCCTGCGGGTCGTGCAGGTCGGCGAGCAGGCCGCTGACGAACAGCAGGTCGGTCTGCGCCGGCACCGCCACCGCCAGGGAGATCGGAAAGTCGGAGTTGGGCAGGGCGATGCGTTTGATTTCATCGGCCTGGGCGGCGCCGGCGAGCAGGGTGGCGGTCATGAGCAGTCCTGTGAGCAGCGTGGTGGTTTTCATCGGTCGGTCCTTCTTTGGGGTAAATGGGAGTACTCAGGCGGCGACGCCGGCTTGCTGGCGTTCGGCATGGCGGCCGATCAGGCTGACGATGCGCCGCGCCGAATCGGCGGCGCTGTTCTGCCAGATGCCGACGCCGCCGTGGGCCAGGGCGTCGCTGGCCAGGTAGGTGCGGCCCTGGGGCTGGTTGAGGATCTGGTAGGCGTGCTCTTCCACCTCGTCGTTGACGATCCACGGGCCTTTGCTGAAGGGCACCTTGGACCAGTTGATCGCCACCGGTTTGTGCAGCTTGGCGCTGTGCCCGGGGTGCAGCAGTTCGACCGCCTGGCGCGAGGAGGCGAACTGCTCGGCCAGGGGTTTCTCGCAGAAGGCCTGGGCGGTCTCGGCGATGTTGTAGGCGGCGACCAGGATGCCCTGGGCGCTGTTCAGGCGGTCGCTGGGGTACCACAGGCCCTTGACCTCATGGTCCAGGTACGACAGTCCGCCATAGATGTTGAAGTCGGTTTCCCAGAAGCGCGGCGACTGCCAGGCCACCTTGTTCGCCTGGTCGCTCTGGGCGCTGAGGATCGCCTGCTTGAACGGCGCGCTGAAGTTGTTCGGCAGCCGGGCCAGCAGCGGCAGGGGCACGGTGACGATGGCGTAGTCGGCGCTCAGGGTCTGGGTCTTGCCGCTCTGGCGGTCCTTGTAGGTGATGCGGCTGCCTTGCTCCGACGTCTGGATATCGCTGACCTCGGCGTGGAAGCGCACCGCGTCCTTGAGCTGCTCGTAGAACGCCAGGGGAATGCGGTCCATGCCGCCCACCGGCTGGAACATGGTGGTGGAGAACTCGGGGATCTCGTCGAACACCAGCGCGCCCCAGAGCTTGGGGTTGAGCAGGGTCTGCAGCGACAGCGGGTCGCGGGTGATGCCGGTCTGGTCCCCCGCGCCAGGGATGCGGGTGTAGCCCGAGCGCACCGAGCCCTTGTATTTCAGGTCGGCGTTGAGGTCGCCGTAGACCTTGAGGAAATTCAGCAGGGCCTGGCGGTCGTCGGCGCTCAGGTCCTGGTCCAGGGCCTGGCGCTTGACGGTGCGCGCCAACAGTTCGGAGAGCTGGCCGCGGGTGTCGTTGACCGCCTGGCGCAGCTGGAAGGCCGGCTGCCGGGCGTCCGGCAGGGCCAGGGCGTTGCGGCTGCTGTTGACCAGCACTTGCAGCTCGACCCCCAGCTCGCGGCAGTAGCCGAGCAGCGTCTGGTGATGGCTGGGAATGCGCGCCGGGCCGGCATTGAAGAACTGCCCGTCGTCGAAGTCCACGGTCTGGCTGATGCCATTGTCGAAGTCCACCTTGCTGCCCCGGCGCAGGGTCCAGTTGCGCCCGCCGACCCGCTCCCGGGCTTCGAGAATGGTCACGGTGAAGCCGGCCTTGCGCAGCTCGTAGGCGCTGACCAGCCCGGAAATGCCGGCGCCGACCACCACCACATGCTTGCCTGTGCCGCTGCTGCCCAGTTGCAGCGGGTCGAAGCTCGCGGCCACAGCCTTGGGCGTCAGCCCCAGGGCGTCGAGGGCGCCGACGGCGGCGGAATAACCGCCAACGGCGGCGATACGGGAAATCAGTTGCCTGCGGGTGAAAGCCATGATGTTGCTCCTTGGCATGCTTGGGGTGGGGGTCAGAGGTCGTAGCGCACGGACAGCAAAATCGTTCGCGGGTCGTTGACCGCGTAGTAGCGGGCGCCGCTGGCGGGCACGTAGCCGACCGATTGCGGGTAGGCGCGGTCCAGCAGGTTTTTCACCGCCAGGGTGGTGGTCCAGTGGCCGTCGCCGGAGAGGTAGCGGGTGTTGGCGTTCCAGAAGGTCTGCTGCGGGACTTGCTGGATGTCGTCGTTCAGGGCGTTGGCGTAGGACTTGGTCTGGAACTGCGCATCGGTGCCGACCAGCCAGGTGCCGGGCAGGCCGGCGGGAATCGTGTAGTTGAGGCCGACGCTGGTGTTCCAGCGCGGCGAGAACACCAGCTGCTTGCCGTTGGCGTCGACCCCGGCGCCGCTGGCGTTTTCGAAGTCGTCGTACTGGCTGTGCAGGTAGCCGAGGTTGAAGGTCAGTTGCAGGTCGGGGGTCAGGGCGCTGAGGGTTTCCAGCTCGACGCCGTAGGTGTGCGCCTGGCCGACGTTGGTGCGCAGGCTGACCCCCAGCACCGGGTCGTAGGCGTTGGTCTGCAGGTCCTTGTAGTCGTTGTAGAACAGCGCGAGGTTGGCCCGCAGGCGGCGGTCGAGGAAGTCGCCCTTGAACCCGGTTTCCCAGGTGGTCACGTTTTCCGGGGAGAACGCCTGCTCGGCGGCGGCCCGGGTCGGCGCGCGGTTGTCGTAGCCACCGGCCTTGAAGCCCTTGGCCACGTAGGCGTACTGGTTCAGGTGCGGGGTCCAGGCGTATTCGAAGCCGAGTTTGGGGCTGGTGGACTGCCAGGACTTGCTGGAGTCGGCGCTGAAGTTGGTGCCGGTAACCTGCCGGTCCGTGGTGATCGCGTAGTTGGTGTAGGCGAAGTTCTTGTGCTCGCGGGTAAAGCGCAGCCCGGCGATCAGCGCCAGTTGCGGCGTGAGCCGGTAGCTGCCCTGGCCATAGAGCGCGTAGCTCTCGGTGTTGGTGGTGCTGTACTGGCCCTGGCCGATCACCCGGTTGCGCGCCACCGAGTAGGTGAGGTTGTCGCGGTCGGCGTCGAAGGTTTCGCGGTACAGGTACAGGCCGGTGCTGAAGCTGAACCGGTCGTAGTCGCCGTTGAGCTGCAGTTCCTGGGTGGCGTAGTCCTGTTTGTAGGTAATCAGGTTGTTCTGGATCAGCGCCGCCTGGCCGGAGTTGTCGTAGTCCACGGGCTGGTCGAAGGCCGAGTAGGCGGTCACCGACTTGAGGCTCAGGTGCTCGTCGATGGCGTAGATCGCCCGCAGCACCGCGCTGCCCTGGTCGAGGCGGTTCTTCGGGTCGAGGCTGCTGTAGCTCTTGAACTTGTCGAAGCGGCCGTTGGCATCGAAGGGCGTGTAGCTGGTGGTGTCGCCACGGTCGAAGGTGCCGGCCAGGGTCAGCTGCACATCCCAGGGCGAGTCGTCCGGCTTGTAGCGCAGCTTGCCGCGGTAGGACTGGAGGTCGATGTTGTTCACGTCCTGGCCGCGGGTCGGGTTGGACACGGTGCCGTCGCGGCTCAGGCGGATCGCCGAGAAGCTGCCGAACAGGGCGTGGTCCACCAGCGGGCCGCTGATCAGCAGGCGGCCGTTGCGTGCGTCGTAGTCGCCGGCGCCGAGTTCGAAGAAACCCCGGGTTTCCTGGGTCGGGTCGCGGGTGATCACGCGGATCGCCCCGGCGCTGCTGTTGCGCCCGTAGAGCGTGCCCTGGGGCCCGCGCAGGACCTCGACGCGCTCGACGTCGTTGAAGTCGAGCATCGAGGAAATGGCCCGGGGGATGTACAGGTCGTCGGCGTAGACCGCCACGGCCGCTTCCTGGATCGGGTCGGTTTCGCCGATGCCGCGGATGCCATAGGTCTGGGCGCTGTAGGAGATCGACTGGCGGCTGAGGCTGAGGTTCGGCACCTGGCCCGCGAGGTCGCGGATGCTCTTGATCTGCTTGTCTTCCAGGGCCTTTTCGTCGAAGGCGGAAATCGCCAGGGGCGCTTTCTGCAGGTCCTCGGCATGGTGTTCGGCGGTGACGGTGACCGTGGGCAGGGCGCCGCTGGCGGCGCGCTCCTGGGCGCGCTCTTCGGCGCTCTCTTCGGCATGCTCTTGGGCATAGACCGGCAAGCCGGCCAGGCTCAGCGAAACCCCGGCGCCGAGGGCGACGGCCAGGGTCAGGCGGTGTGCGGTGAAGTGGTGCATGGTGAACCCCCAATGTGTAGCAGCGGCGTTGGCGTCGTTATGTTTTTTCGGGCCGAGCGCGACCGGGCCATGGGGGCGAAGCCATGGTGGCTGGGGCTCGGGGCCGGTTTTCAGGTTCGGGTGGGGCAAGTGACCGTGGGGTGGTGTCGGCCGGAAAAAATGCAGTTCCGTGGGCCTCCACCTGGTCGGGTGGTCGGGGCTGGATGTAACAGTATTTGTATAAATACGCCGTGTAAAAGTCCGATTGGTTATATGTTAATTATAAAAATATGTAATTTAATATCTGTGATAAATGCGTATTTCTGATGTTTTGCTGGTGGATTCAAAAACGCAATCGCGGGCAAGCCTCGCTCCTACAGGTTGCGTGAGACCTGTAGGAGCGGAGCTTGCCCGCGATTGGCGGTAGTACGGCTGGCGCTACTTAATAGCCGCGCTGAAGATCCGCCGGATTCTCCAGGGGCTGGCCGGCGAGAAAGCGTTCCAGGTTGCCCAGGAAGCTGTCGGCCAGTTCATGGTGCAGGGTGGTGGAGACCGCCGAGGTATGGGGCGACAGGCGCACCCTGGGGTGGCGGTACAGCGGGTGGCCGTCCGGCAGCGGTTCGGGCTCGGTGACATCCAGCGACGCCAGGCCGATCTGCCCGCTGTCCAGGGCTTCCAGTAGCGCGCTGTGATCCAGCAGGCCGCCCCGGGCGATATTGATCAGGTGCAGGCCGGGCTTGGCGCTGGCCAGCACGCTACGGTCGACGATATGCCGGGTGGCCTCGGTCAGGGGCGCCGCCAGCACCAGATGGTCGCTGCGGCCGAACAGCTCATGGAGGTCCCGCGCCGCCTCGACCCCCTCCACCTCGAACGGCGCCTGGCTCTGGCGCAGGGCGAGCACGTTCAGGCCCAGGGCCCGGGCCTTGCGCGCCAGGCTGCGGCCGATCGCGCCGAAGCCGAGGATCCCCAGGGTGCTGCCCTTGACCGGCCGCAACGCGGTGAACTGCCATTGCGCGTCATGCACCCAGATCTCGGGGAGGGACTTGGCCGCGGCGAAGATCGCCGCCAGGGCGAACTCGGCGATGTTCTCCGCGGCGCTGCCCCGGGAGGTGCTCACCGGCGGGCCGTCGAACAGCCAGCGCGGGTAGAAGTCGATGCCGGACGAGGTCACCTGCACCCATTGCAGGCCATAGGGCCAGCCCGGGGGCGGGGTGTCCGGCGCCACATAGCCGCGCACGTTGATCGGCCGCGCCAGGAGCACGTTGGCGTCGGCCGGCAGGTCGCTGGGCACGCCGGCCGGGACTTCCAGCACCCGGGCTCCGGGATGGGTATGGGCGAGGCGCTGGCGGATCACGTCGTTGTAGTCGGCGTCCAGCTGGCTGGCGATAACGAGCGGGCTCATGGCTTGTCCTTGGGCTGGCGTTGGGCGAATGCGGCTTTGCCGACGCCTTGCAGCACGGCGTCGTTCTGCGGGGTATGCACGCGGCTGCAGAGCACGTCGCGGTAATGCCGCTGCAACGGGTTGTGGCGCGACAGGCCGGGGTTGCCGGACGCCTCGATGGCCAGCTCGACCGCGCGAATCGCGTTGTCGGTCACCAGGTACTTCAGCTGCGCGGCGTGGCTGGCGTGGGTGCGGCCGTCGGCGGCGGCATCCAGCAGGCTGCGGTTGGCGAACAGCAGGGTGTCGATCTGGCCGACGGTTTCCTGGAAGCGCGGCAGGGTCGAGAGGGCCGCGCCAAGGTTGGACGGCTTGCGCTGTTCCAGCCAACCCACCAGCCAGTCTCGGGCGGCCTGGGCGACGCCGTCGTAGACCGCCGCCAGCAGCACCGCCATCCACAGCAAGCCCTCGCCGTCCAGTTCCGGTTGCGGCGCGCTCCAGGGGCTGACGCTGACGGCGTGGTCCAGGGGCACCAGCACGTTGTCGAACTGCACTTCGTGGCTGCAGGTGGCGCGCATGCCCAGGTGGTCCCAGTCCTCGACGATGCGGATGCCGGGGCTGTCCTTGGGCACCAGCCAGGCGCCGACGAGCGGGTCCTCGTCGGTGCTGCGGGCCCAGACGCTGAACCAGCTCAGGCCGTGGCTGCCGGTGGAGTAGATCTTGCGCCCGCTGATGCGCCAGCCGGCGGCGGTGCGCCGGGCCACGGTCGCCGGCAGGCCGCCCCGGGCCGGGGTGCCGAGGTCCGGTTCGACCCGGAGGGCGTTGATCAGCGCGCCGTCGCGCACCGCGTCCCGGGCCACCCGCAGGCGCAGGGCCTCGGGCCAGTTCCGGTTGTCCTGCAGGCGCGCGTGTTGCAGGTACTGCATCACCAGGATCAGCGCCGTGGACGGTTCGCCCTTGGCAACCGCGGCGATCACCTGGCGCGCCTGGGCCAGGCTGGCGCCGCCACCGCCCAGGGCCTTGGGCACCGTCAGGGCCAGCAGGCCGTGCTGGTGCAGCAGGTTGAAATTGTCCTGGGGAAAGGCGCCGCTCTCGTCATAGTGCCGGGCGGTGGCCGCCAGTTGCTGGCTCAGGCGTTCGAGCAGGGCGTCGAACGTGGCCGCTTCGACCGATTGCAGCAAGGGTGGGTGTTGCGAAGTCAGGCTCATGGTGGGGGCTCTCGATCGATAGGGGCTGGGCAGCGGCTCATGACGGCAGCAGCTGGAAACTTCTGTCCCACAAGGGGCTGACGTCGAGCCGTTCGCTGAGCACGCCGGCGTCGAAGAACAGGTCGGCGACCTCCTGCTGGGAGGCGATGGCCTGGTCGTTCACGGCGACGATCTTCGAGGGCTGGCTGCGGCTGTGGTACATGTCGAGGAACACCGCCTTGTCCACACCCAGCAGCTGCGCCGACTTGGCCGCCCAGGGCTCGGGGTTGTCGTTGATCCAGTCCAGGGTGCGCGCCTGGCGCTGGAGGTAGTCCTGGATCGCCTGCCGGCGCAGCGGCTCGTCGAGAGCCGCCGGGCGGGCGGCGATCAGGTAGTTGCCGGACAGGTAGCCCAGGGCGGTCTTCAGCACTCGGGCGCCGCTGCGGAATTTCGCCAGCTGGATAAACACGCCATAGATCACCCAGGCATCCAGCTGGCCGCTCTGGAAGGCGCTGAAACCGTCCTGCGGGGTCAGCGCCACGGCGGTGATGTCGTTCAGGGTCAGGCCCTGTTCCTTCAGGGCCTTGATCAGGAAGTAGTGCGAGGTGGTGGAGCGCACGTAGCCGACCCGCTTGCCGCGCAACTGGCCGACCGACTCGACTGGCGAGTCCTTGGGGATCAGGAACACCTGATTGTTCACGTCGCCCTGCAGCACCGCGATCAGGCGTGGCTGGCGGTGGCTCTGGATCGAGAAGATCGGCGGGATCTCGCTCATGGAGCCGACGTCCAGGCTGCCCGAGGCCAGCGCCTCGACGATCAGGTTGCCGCCGGCGAATTCCGCGTATTCGACCTTGTAGGGCGTGTTCGCGGTGCCGGCGTCGTCGACGAAGTAGGAGTCCTGGCCGCGGTAGGTGGCGACCCCCAGGGTCAGGTCGGCCAGGTTGTCGCCCTGGGCGAAGGCGCGCG